>JAFDZK010000264.1 GCA_018267005.1 Bacteroidota bacterium | reverse complement strand
ATGTGATATATATCACATATTAAATTTATGTATTTACATACATTTATATTTCATGCTAAATCTGTCGTATCTGTTATTATGAGCAAGTTTGTACTAATAGATGATGAACCTATTTTTCATAAAATAGTTCAAATGACGCTGAAATACAGCGATCTCTCCGATCAGGCTACTTATTGCTATGACGGGGAAATAGTCCTCGATTATCTTGAAGAGAAAAAAAGCGAGTCTGGTTCGCTGCCCGATTATATATTCCTCGACCTCTACATGCCTGCCTTCGACGGGTGGGACTTTTTGAATCGTTTTCAGAAGATTTATAAATCGCTGAAAAAGAATATTAAAATATTTATAGTATCGTCGTCGGTCGATCCGAATGATATCAACCGTTCAAAATTGTACCCCTTCAATACCACTTTCATCTCCAAGCCTGTGATGAAGGAAGTGTTTGACAGCATTTAATTATGCCGTTTAACTCGGAAATTATTAAAACGGCATGCTGTAACCTAAATGTAATGTAATCGTCAAATAGAATATTAATAAAGTTAAGATAACATTAGCTTAACACAGTTGTTGATTATTTTATTGAAGATTGCGTAATTTTAAGGAACGAATAAAAAGGGATTAAGCGATAATTAATAATGTTAAATTTGTCGCGGCGGCGGATTAAAATTATCGGTTACCCCCTACGCTGATTATGAAGAAAAAGATACTGTTTATAACCGGGTCTATAAACCAGACCCAGCAGATGCATAAAATATCCCGGGAATTACCTGACTACGATTGCTGGTTCAGCCAGATATTTACAGACTCGGCTGTGCTAAAAACGCTGATAAAAAAAACGTCCCTGGTCGACAGCACAGTTGTCGCCGGCCAATTCAAAGAAAAATCCGAGAAATACCTCAGGGACCACAATCTTCCGAATGACTATGAAGGCATAAAAAATCAATACGAGTTGGTAGTTTACTGCTCGGACATGATCATGGCCAAAAAGTTCCGCAACACCAAAACGATATGGGTGCAGGAAGGGATGATAGATAAGCTTACAGGCTGGGGCACAATGGTAAGGAGGCTGAATTTGCCGGGCTGGTATGCCGGTAATACCGCGTTAAATGGCTCGTCGAATGCCTGTGATATTTATTGCACCGCATCCGAGGGATATAAAGACCTGATCGTGAGCCGCGGAGCCGATCCTTCGAAAATACTAATTACCGGGATGCCCAATTATGATAACAACCGCGAGTTCCTATACAATGACTTTCCTCATCGCGATTATGTAATGGTGGCCACTACCGATATGCGCGAAACTTACCGCAGAGAGGACAGGCCCGCTTTTATTAAAAAAACCGTAGAGATAGCAAACGGACGCCAGTTATTGTTTAAGCTGCATCCCAATGAAAAATTTGACCGCGCGGAAGCTGAAATCAAACAATATGCGCCACCCGGAACGCTCGTCTTCCAGTCGGGCAATACCAACCATATGGTTGCCAACTGCTGCGAATTGATCACGCAATATTCTACCGTAGTATATATAGGTATAAGCCTGGGCAAAAAAGTACATTCCTATTTTGATCTGGAGGAACTGAAAAGACTTACCCCGATACAAAACAATGGCACATCGGCTATCAACATCGCGCAGGTATGCCGCGACTTTGCCGAATTTAACGGCCCGAAAGAAAGCTTTTTGAAAAATTACAGTTTTACCCCGGTTCCGGCAACCGAAAAGGAAGAAATATACGCTTAACGTGCCGCGCATGGGCAAAAAGATCGTAATTGTGATACAGGCACGGATGTCGTCGAGCCGCCTGCCGGGCAAAGTGCTGATGCCGATACTGGGCAAAACTTTGCTATACCGCATCGTCGAACGGTTAAAACTTATTCGCCACCGGGCGCAACTTGTTGTAGCCACATCCCTTGAGCCATCTGACGACGTTATCGAGCAGGAAGCCGAAAATATCGGCGTCCCATGCTTTCGCGGCAGTTTGGATAACTTACTCGACCGGCACTACCAGGCTGCTTTGGCCCACAACGCAGATATCGTTCTCAAAATTCCTTCAGATTGCCCGCTTATCGACCCGCGCATTGTAGATGATGTGCTCGATTTCTATTTTCAGCATGAAGGTGAATACGATTATGTGAGCAACCTGCACCCGGCAACTTACCCCGACGGCAACGACGTGGAAATTATGACCATCGCTTGCCTGGAAAAGACCCACAAAGAAGCAGCAAGAAAGCTGGAACTGGAACATACTACGCCTTACATCTGGGAAAATACCGGCAAATTCAGGATCGGTAATTTTGTCTGGCCGGCCGGGCTGGATTATTCTATGTCACATCGTTTTACGATCGATTATGAAGCCGATTACAGGTTCATTAAGCGTGTTTTTGAAGAGTTATACCCGCAAAATGTGGATTTTTCCTGTCAAGATATTTTGAATCTGCTGCAGAATAAACCCGATATTTACCAAATTAACGCCGGGTATGCCGGTGTAAACTGGTACCGCAATCACCTCGACGAGCTGAAAACCGTCGGTGCTGCGCAAACTAAGACTATAGCTAATTAAAATGAATACTACACCAACGGATACTGCCGGCCTTGAACAAATCGCGTTAAAGGTGCGGGAGCATATCATCAGGATGTCGACCGACGGCGGATGTTTTGTGGGTGCATCGCTCTCGGCGGCCGACCTGATCGTTTATCTCTACACCAATTTCCTAAACGTCAATTCAAGCAACCTGGACGACCCGGACCGCGATTACCTGTTTTTATCGAAAGGGCACGACGTACCGGCGCTGTATGGCACATTCGCGGAACTGGGACTTATTGAAAGAGACCGTTTAAAAAATCACCTTTCTACGTCCGATTATATTTACTGGCACCCCAATACGCACATTCCGGGCATCGAATTTCATTCCGGATCGCTCGGACATTTACCTTCCGTAGCAATGGGCGTGGCAATGGATATTAAAATTCGCGGCGGAAAGAATAAGGTAGTTTGTATTATGGGCGACGGAGAACTGAACGAAGGCACCTGCTGGGAAGCTGTGTTGGTGGCTAACGCCTATAAACTGGACAATTTGATATTCGTTATCGACCGCAATCATTTCCAGGCCAATATGCCGACGGAGGAGTTGATACCATTGGAACCTCTGCAGGATAAATTCGCTGCTTTCGGTGCATCGGTAAAACGCATCGACGGGCATAGTTTTGAAGCATTGCACAATGCTTTTTCTACCTATCCATTCGAAGAGGGCAAACTAAACGTGGTAATAGCCGATACCGTTCGCGGAAGAGGCCTCCCAAGCATAGAACGCCGCGCAGACCGCTGGTTCTGCAACTTTACCGCAACCGAAGTGGAAGACCTGCTGAAAGAATTGCACGGTGAGAAGGTAACCCAACTAACATCAGAAACTTTAGTGGTAAGATAAAATGACATACGAGGAATTACTGACAGAAACCGCTTTAAGTGACGACCGTTTCATTGTAATGACGGCGGAAAACCGGGCTTTAATACGCAACCTGCCCGGTAAGCTGGGGAAACGGTTTATCGATACCGGCATTACCGAACAGACTATGATCGGAGCCGCATCTGGCCTGGCCATGCGCGGCCGTATACCGGTTGTGCACGCGCTTGCATCGTTCCTGACCATGCGGGCTTTTGAATTTGTGCGCACTGACGCAGGAATAGCTAACCTGCCTGTAAAGCTAAGCAGCTTTGTTCCGGGTTTTCTGTCCGATGGCAACGGCCCTACCCACCAGGCCATTGAAGACGTGGCCCTGATGCGCGGTATCCCGAATATGACAGTTTTTGCGCCTGCCGATGAACAGGACCTGGTTGGTATGCTGCCGCAAATATGGAACTACCCCGCTCCTTCTTATGTACGCATCAACACCCGCAAAACGGATTATCAGCACAGGCCGTTCGAGATTGGAAAAGCTGAAATAATATCGAAAGGTGAAGACGTAACTATACTGACTTACGGTTTGCTGTTTGAACAGGCATTGATTGCTGCCGAAATACTAAAAAATGAAGGTATGTCGGTGGGCCTCGTAAATATGCGCAGCCTGAAACCGGTGGATGAACAGGCCATTATTGAAGCGGTGCAAAGCAGCGCGATGACGGTAACGCTGGAAGATCATTTTGTTACCGGCGGCTTGTACAGCATTGTAGCCGAAGTGCTGTTAAAGAACGAGGTTTCCGGTAAGGTACTGCCCTTCGCGCTGAACGAACGCTGGTTCAAGCCTGCTTTATTACCCAATGTAATGTCGCACGAAGGTTTTACCGGCAAACAAATAGCTGAAAAAATATTGGGATACAGCACACGTGCCGTTCAGCCGGAAGTTTCTGTTCCCCAGTTCTCTGAATAATATAAAAGGATTACGACTATGCCCAACACTGTAAAATTTAATGCGGATTATCCCGACATTACGAAATCGAAAGAATTGTATGAACGCGCTTTGAAGGTGCAAACACCTGTTACGCAAACCCTCGCAAAAGGGCCCGGGCAATATACAAAGGGCGTTTCGCCTGTCTACATCCGGCGCGGCAAAGGTTCGCATGTTTGGGATGTGGACGGTAACGAATTTATCGATTATAACTCAGCCATAGGCCCTATCTCGCTAGGCTATGCTTACCCGGTTGTCGACGAAGCGATAAAAAGACAGTTGGAAGATGGCATCACCTTTTCGATGATGCATCCGCTGGAGGTCGAGGTGTCTGAACTGTTGCATGAGATCATTCCCAATGCCGAGGCAGTGAAAATAGCCAAAACCGGCGCCGATGTTTGTTCGGCAGCCATCCGGCTTGCGCGTGCTTTCACCGGCCGCGAGAAAATATTTTGCTGCGGATACCACGGCTGGCACGACTGGTATATCGGTATTACCAGCCGTAACGCCGGTATCCCGGAAGCTATTCAGAACATGACCTATACTTTCGAGTACAATGATATCAATTCCATCAAAGCTGCCCTGGATGATACGGTTGCAGCATTGATACTCGAACCTTTTATTTTCGAAGCGCCCAAACCCGGCTTTTTACAGCAATTAGCGGATGTATGCCGGGAAAACGGCACCCTGCTGATTTTTGATGAAATGTGGACCGGCTTCCGGATCGCTTTAGGCGGCGCGCAGGAATATTTCAATGTAAAACCCGATATGGCGGTTTATTCCAAAGCTTGTGCCAACGGCATGCCGATCGCTTTTCTTACCGGCCGCGCTGACGTGATGGAACTGTTAAATTCAAAGGTTTTCAGCTATACCACTTTCGGCGGCGAAGCGCTTTCGCTGGCTGCGTGTATGGCTACCATCCATGAGCTTCGTGACAAGAACGTTCCGCAATACCTGGACGAAAAAGGCGCCTTGCTGAAAGACGGCTACAACCAAATAGCTATTGAAGCCGGCATGGATATCTACACCCGCTGCATCGGTTACAACTGCCGTTCGATGGTGACCTTTACTCCCGAAGCAGGCAATGGGCTTGAAGTTAAAGCCCTGATGCAACAGGAGATGATCAAACGCGGTATCCTATGGGGCGGCTTCCACAACATGAATTTCAGCCACAGCGACGAAGATATTCAGTATACTTTATCGGCCTACCGCGATGTGATGCCTATCATGAAGGCAGCGATCAGCAGCGGAAACGTAAAGCAATACCTGAAAGGCGAACCGCTTGAACCCGTGTTCCGTAAGGTGAGCGATTACAATATCAAACCCAAAACCGCGTAAACATGTGCATTTCAAATGTGCAAATGAAAATATCTAATAACGTATGAATATTGATCAGATATTCTCATTGAATGGCAAAACAGCCATTGTAACCGGGGCGCTGGGTTTGCTGGGAAAAAAACACTGTGAGGCGCTGGCTGCCGCCGGCGCGCGCGTAGTGGTTGCCGACCTGGATGAAAAAGGCGCTGCG
>JAFDZK010000263.1 GCA_018267005.1 Bacteroidota bacterium | reverse complement strand
CCAAAAGAAGACCGCAAAAAATAATAGTGTTTCTCATAAAAAATGTTTTGGTGACGGTAAAAATAGCAACAATCTGTCATTCAATAAGTCATTAATCCGGCAACCGATATTAATGCATTTTAATGACAGTGTTAATTCTAAGTTTCAACATTAAAATTGTACTTTTGCGTGCTCATTCCCAATCATGAGTGACCAGATTAAACATGAATGCGGCGTGGCGTTTATTCGTCTTCTAAAACCGCTCTCGTACTATCAAAAAAAATACGGCACTGCGCTGTACGGATTAAACAAGCTGTACCTTTTAATGGAAAAACAACACAACCGCGGCCAGGATGGCGCAGGTGTTGCCACCATTAAACTGGACATCGAGCCCGGCAAACGCTACATCAGCCGCCACCGCTCGATGGCGTCGAACGCGGTTGCCGACATCTTCGAATATATCCAGAAAAAGTTTGCCGATATTCAAAAGGAAACGCCGGAAAAAATGGCGGATGCCGAATGGTTGAAGCAGAACGTGAGCTTTACAGGCGAAGTTTTGTTAGGCCACTTGCGTTATGGTACGCATGGGAAAAACAGCATTGAAAATTGCCACCCGTTCCTGCGCCAGAATAACTGGCAAACGCGTAACCTGGTTATTGCCGGCAACTTTAATATGACCAATGTCGACGAGCTTTTACAGCAGTTGTACGACCTGGGCCAGCATCCCAAGGAAAAAGCCGATACCGTGACCGTGCTGGAAAAGATCGGTCATTTTTTGGATACTGAAGTACAGGGCCTGTTCGACCAATATAAACGTGAGGGATTGGACGATAACGTCAAGATCAGCAAACTGATTGCGAAGGACCTGGACGTGGCCAAGATATTGCGAAAGTCGGCCAAGAACTGGGACGGCGGATATACCATAGCGGGTATTTTCGGCCATGGCGATGCCTTTGTGATGCGGGACCCTGCTGGAATCAGGCCCGCATTTTACTTTTATAACGACGAGATCGTAGTGGCCGCTTCGGAACGCCCGGCGCTTCAAACTGCTTTTAATATTCCTATAGACGACATCCGCGAAATACAGCCGGGTCATGCGCTGATAGTTAAAAAGAGCGGTAAGGTTAAAGAGGAAGAATTCATAGAACCGGTTGAAAAAAAATCCTGCTCGTTCGAGCGTATTTATTTTTCGCGCGGCAGCGACGCGTCCATCTATCGGGAGCGTAAGCAACTGGGCCGCTTGCTTTGCCCGCAGATATTAGAGACTGTCGGCTACGACCTGAAGAATACGGTTTTTTCCTATATTCCCAATACGGCCGAGGTTGCCTTTTACGGAATGGTGGAAGGAGTGCATAAATACATAAAGAAATATCAGCAGGAAAAGCTGTTGAACCGCACGGACAAGATCAGCGACGAGGAACTAAGCGATGTGCTTTGCATGGCGCCGCGCATAGAAAAGATTGCTATTAAAGACGTTAAGCTGCGTACGTTTATTACCCAGGACGCCGACCGCAGCGAAATGGTGGCGCATGTATATGATACCACGTACGGCCTTATCAAGAAAGGTACCGATACACTGGTCGTTTTGGACGACTCGATAGTTCGCGGTACAACCCTGAAGCAAAGTATTCTCAAGATATTGGACAGGCTCGGCCCTAAAAAGATCGTAGTAGTTTCATCAGCCCCGCAGATACGCTTCCCCGATTGTTATGGGATAGACATGTCCCGAATGGGCGAATTTGTAGCTTTCGAGGCGGCCATAAGCTTGCTTAAAGACGCCAAGAGAGAAGATATCGTTCTGGATGTTTACAAAAAATGCAAGGATAGCGCAGCGCTGGCGAAAGAAGAGGTTGAAAACTACGTAAAGGCGATATACGAACCTTTTACCGATCAGGAGATATCCGATCGTATAGCCGAGATCATTACACCTAAGGACTTAAATGCCGAAGTGAAAGTGATCTATCAAACGCTCGATAACCTGCATAATGCCTGTCCCGACCACACGGGCGACTGGTATTTCTCGGGCAATTTCCCGACGCCCGGCGGCAATAAGGTGGTAAACCGCGCCTTTGTTAACTGGATGGAAGGGAAAAATCAGAGAGGGTATATGTAAGCCTTTAGGCCTTTGTCGAAAATCTTAAGTCAGCTAAATCAGGCTTTAGGCTCCGGACTTTTGACTTAAGACTCCGTCAGGTGCTAAACGGCGCAAAGACGTAATGCGTTACCAGTTTATCGAACAATATAAGCGAGGCGATAATGAGCGCGATGCCGGCAACTTCGTTTAGCCGGTGAACAAATTTCTCTGATATACGCGCCCGCAGTTTGTTGGCATAAAATGCCTTGGTGGTGTCGGCGCCAAATTGTACACATAAAATCGTCAAAAACATTACGCCTATCTTTAAGGCACGGTTAGGTACGTCGTTCGTATACAAAGTACTGGCCGTAGTGATCACAACCGTCCAGTGAAAAAGCAGCGTCGGATTCAGGATGCACATTAAAAACCCCTTCAGGAAGTAACCGGTTCGTTTCAGCTTTGAAGGGACTTTGTTATTAAAATTAACCTCTGATTTTTTGAAAATATAATAAAAGCCGAGAGCAAGCAGGATAACGCAGCCCACTACACCAGCATTGCGTTTATCCTGGTTGGAAATATCGAAATATTGCGATCCGAATAATATAGCGCCTACGAATACAATATCGCTTGTAACCACCCCTAAAGCCAGTGCCACGCCGGCATGAAAGCCCTTTTCGATACTGGTTTTTATTAATGCAAAAAATACCGGGCCGGTCAAAAACGTAAGCACTAATCCAATCCCGATGCCCCTGATTACAGCTTCTATCATTAATAATGCAGGCTAAGGTGTATAACCTCCCGAAGCCCGGGAGCGAATATGCGATTTAATATAGTGAATAACCAAACTTAAAATTCTGATTTATTATTGACAAAGTATGCTTTTAATATAAAAAAATAATCTATGTTAGTGTTTTTATAAAACACCTAAAAATCATATAACCTGCATTAACGATGGAACAAAGCAAAACCCGGAGCTATGGCTCTGCCTTGTACACAATTATTACCGTTTTCTTTTTTTGGGGCTTTTTAGCCGCTTCAAACGGAATTTTCATCCCTTTTTGTAAAGCGCATTTTCATTTAACTCAATTTGAGTCGCAGTTGATAGACTTCACGTTTTATGGGGGATATTTTATCGGTTCCTTGGTTTTGTATTTCGCATCGCAGGCTACCAGGGTTGATATTCTGAACAAACTCGGGTATAAAAACGGTATTATTTACGGCCTGATTTTGTCGGCTATAGGCGCGTTGGTTATGGTGCCGGCCATTAATTCGGGCTCATTTGGCTTTATTTTAAGCGCGTTCTTTGTCATAGCGCTTGGGTTCTCATTACAGCAAACCGCCGCGAACCCTTTTGTCATCGTTTTGGGTACGCCCGAAACCGGTACCAACAGGCTTAACCTGGCAGGAGGCGTAAACAACTTCGGCACGCTGCTGGGCCCGGTTATCGTAAGTATTGTTCTGTTTGGTAGTGCCAGTAAACTGATTCCGGCTGAACAGGTCGAGATATCGTCGGTCAATAATTTGTACTTTATTCTTGCCGGTTTGTATGTGGCTGTAGCTATATTCTTTTGGATATCTAACCTGCCAAAGGTTACCAGCGACGAAAAGATCGAGGCCAGTAATAAAACCAACTTGCCGCTGGTTATCATATTTATTGCTTTTTGCCTGGTGCTGGCTTCCGGCCCGCTAAGTGAATATACCCATTTGGCCAAATCATACTTCGTATACGCCGCGTTAGCAATAATCCTTTTAACACTTATAGGGTCGCTTTCGGCTTCAAGTAAGAGTAATGAGGGTTGGGGCGCTATGCATTATCCTCAACTCATTTACGGGATGATTGCCATATTTACGTATGTAGGCGTCGAGGTGACCATTCAAAGTAATATGGGCGCGCTATTGAAGACTCCTGATTTCGGGGGACTGAAGGAATCCGAACTTGCACCTTTTATTTCGTTGTATTGGGGTAGTTTGATGATCGGCCGCTGGACAGGCGCTATTGCTGTGTTCAACCTGTCGAAAACGATGAAGAATATTATGACTGTGATTGTTCCCCTGTTCGCATTCGGTGTAGTGCTCCTGGTGAACTACCTGACAGGAAGGGATGTGAGCAACCTTTACATCTATGTGCTTTGCGTCATAGTTTTAATTATAGGGTTTTTCATAGGCCAGCAAAAGCCTGTTCGTACCCTTGTTCTATTTGGAATATTGGGGGTTTTAGCGATGGTTATCGGTTTGATGACAACCGGCCGCGTAGGTACTTTCGCTTTCATCAGCGGTGGACTTTGCTGTTCTATTATGTGGCCTTCGATATTCGCTTTATCCATTGCCGGTCTCGGCAAATATACCAGCCAAGGCTCTGCTTTCCTTATTATGATGATCCTTGGCGGCTCCATTATTCCGCCAGTTCAGGGCATACTGGCCGATACCAGCGGCATACACCTTTCCTATGTAATACCTGTATTATGCTTCTCCTACCTGGCGTTCTTTGCCTGGAAAGCCGGCTCGGAACTGAAGAAGCAGGGTATTGATGTGGATAATATGGAGGCGTCGGGAGGGCACTAATTTCGTCATTAAGTCGTTCGGGTATTAAGTTATTAAATGTCATGCCCGATGACTCAGTGACTCAATGACTCAGTGACTCAATGACTCAATGACTAAACTAAGTTTCGATACTATTTTCATGAACCTGGCAACCGACCTGGCCAAACGCTCGCACTGCGTCAAGGCCCAGGTCGGCGCCGTTTTAACAAAAGATACCCGTATAATTTCCATTGGTTATAACGGGCCACCTGCGGGTACGCATAACTGCGATGACGAATGGCCCGAAACTGGCTGCCCGCGCGATGCGCGCGGAAGCTGTTCATTGGCTCTTCATGCCGAAGAAAATGCGATACTTTACGCCGTAAAGAACGGGGCAAACTTGCAGGGCGCAACACTTTATACCACCTTATCGCCGTGTTTGCCGTGTGCGCGGTTAATATTTTCAGCCGGGGTTAAGCAGGTGTTCTTTCTTAGATCTTACGCCGAATATAAAGGTCTGCCGAGTGATGAAGGGGTGGATTTCCTGAACAGGTTTGGCGTCCCCGCGGAAAAATTTTTATATGATTCCACCGATTTTTCAGAGTGATTTCCATTGATTTAATCGGTGTAATCGCAATAAAATCGGTGTAATCCTTTTTATTCGTCAGGATCCAATAGTCTTACCACTTTATCCAGGGCGAATTGAAGCTGCTCATCGGGGGTCATATTAGTGTTGTCAAGAATAATAGCATCTTTAGCTCTCACCAGCGGGCTTTCCGCGCGGGTGGTATCCTGGTAGTCGCGATGAGCGAGGTTTTCGAAAACCTCTTCCAGCGTTATTTGCGGGTCTTTTTCATGTAGTTCCTTATACCGTCTTTCGGCGCGGACCTTCGGGTCGGCGGTCATGAATATTTTAAGCTGCGCACCGGGAAACACGGTGGTGCCAATATCCCGTCCGTCCATTACAATATTTTTCGAACGTCCCATGCGCTGCTGCTGTTTAACCATTTCGTGGCGCACTTCCTTCAGAGCGGCGACTGCGCTCACATTGTCCGATACGCGCATTTGTCGTATCTCGTCCGAAACTTCTTCATCGTTTAGGGTAATATGCGTCTGGTAATCGCGTGAATGAAAGTTCAAATGGATGTTTTTCAACGCCTCCTGGATTTGTGAATGATCTTTCAGGTCGATATGGTTCCTCAGAAAGTAAAGCGTTACCGCGCGGTACATTGCGCCGCTGTCGATGTAAATAAAGTGAAGTTGTTGCGCCAGCGCCTTTGCTAATGTGCTTTTACCGCATGACGAATAGCCATCGATAGCTATCACAATGTTATTGCT
>JAFDZK010000262.1 GCA_018267005.1 Bacteroidota bacterium | reverse complement strand
TGATGAAGGGATGCTGATCAAAATCGGGCGTACAATTTACCATCCCCAGCACTTTGATCACGCGTTTCACTTTATCCAGGCTGCCCAAATTCGCCCTGATTGTCGCCAGGATCGCCAAACCGACCTGCCGTGCGGCCAATTTGCCGTCCTCAGGTTCTACCGTGTCGCCGATGCGGCCGACGATAAGCGTACCGTCCTCTTTAACGGTGCCATGGCCAGAAACATACAAGTATTTCCCGTCAATTAAACAAGGTTTATAGACGCCCATCGGCTTGGGCGCCGGCGGCAATTTCAGACCAAGCGCTGCAAAATTTTCTTCAGGTGTGTTCATGTGATAAAACTATAAAGATTTGATAAGACTAACGCCAGGCAAGCAAAAAAAATGCGGCGTCTGAGCCGCTCTCTGCCCGAAAGGATTTGCGGTGAAGCCAATAAAAAAGCCGGGGTTCTCAGGCCCGGCTTGATACTCAACCTCAATTATTATATAATCAACTAATTAATATTTTAATCTATATCGCGAAACACCTGGAATTTATAACCGTTAACACCAATTCTCAACAATGTAACAAGTGATTCAAAATGGTTCGTGTTATCGTAGGCCACAGTCGGCACAATGGCCTTGAGTTTTTTATAAAGGATCGGCGAAAATGTCTTCGGCAGCGCGAGCCATAACGCCAGGATGGCTCCATAGCTTCCGCCCCGCTCGATCCATTCAAATAGTTCCCAATGCGGATAAAATAATTCAGTACCTATTTTCCATACCAGCAAAACCAGGAGCAGCGGGCGTACAGGTTTGATCAACACAATAAAGGCCCCAGCCACCTCGAATATACCGGCATTGCGGGCAACAGCACCCGGATCGGAAAAACCTAACGCAGTGTATTGGCTCAGCAAGCTTTGCTTATCGATCAGGTTCAGCCAGCCATGGCCAGCCAGCAGCAGGAAAACGATCACGCGCAGGCTCATTACAAGTTGACGCATGGTTATTTTACCTGCCACATCGTTCGTCGTCACTTTCGTAAACCAATGCTTCAGATGCAGGTTGCGTATGCCGCACAGTACAAATAGTGTAAAAGGTGCACCATAATTGCCCGCGCGTTCGATAAACTCCGCAAATGGCTCGCCGGACAGCGGTCGTAATGAAGCCGTGATCAGTCCCCAAAACGCCAGCCAACCTAAGACTGCTCTGGTTGGATAGAACAGCAGCGAAACACCCATAAGGATGTCGAACGTGCCGACAATGGGCATAAACGTATAAGCCATGTCATGCCCGACCCCGAAGACGGCGAAATAGTTGCACCATATCTCCTTGGTGATGATACCGAATGCGCCATGCCCGATGAAGCACATGGCCGAAGCGAAGCGCAAAGCATAATAAATGTAATGTTCGTTAGATGATGACTTCATATTACAAACTTTTAGAACCTGATGTATCCTTTATGCGCCATCCGCTCTCCCATCTCGGTATAAGCCTCGTTATGTTCGGGCGCCCAGGTACCCAGGCCGTCCACATACCGGTTGAACATGCAAAAAGCAGCGGCTATCAGTACGGTATCGTGTATCTCCTGGTCGGTTGCGCCAAGGCTGCGCGCATGTGCCACATCTTCCTCTGTCACCTCTTTGCCGCCGCGTTGCACCTGATGCGCTATATGGAGCAGCGATCGCAGCTTTTCCGACACCTCTGTATTGGGCAGCCCGGCCTTGATCTCATCGATGAGGCCGATACCGGTTTTTAAATGTGCCGCGGCAGCCGCTGCGTGCGATGTGTGGCAAAAATGACATTTGTTCCAGTACGAAACCGAAGCAGCGATAATCTCCCGCTCGCCGCTGCTCAGGCTCGATGGACCGCGCAGTAAAACCTCGGCCAACTCTGTCAAAGGCTTGCCCGTCTCCGGGCGGTAGGTTAACAAACCCACTATGCCCGGCAACTCCTCGTTCAGTAATTTAATGTGTGCCATGTTTTTGATGCTTGTTCCGTTAATAATTAATTGCCCGTTATGCCTGCACCGTCCGACTCGGCACGCTGTACGGCATACTGACCCACTGCGTTACCGGTTTGCAGACCAACTTCGATGTCCTGGCGCGTATGAATGCCTGAAACCAATCGTGATAGCGCGGCCTGCTGCGCCATATCGGTAAACTTGGAGCCGCGGTCGGGCAGTAAATAGTTTAGCACAGTAGCGGCTGCTCCGCTGAAATTGGAATGACCCGAACTGTATGACGGGAAGTTTGGTACGCCAGTCAGCGTCTTGATCTGGTCATTAGCCTGGGAAGGCCGCGGGTTGAAATAGGCATACTTGGTATCCCAGCAAACAATAGCGGCATCCATTTCGGCCATGTTCAGCAAGGCGAAATTGCGAGCCCAGCGCACCTCGCTGTAGTTTTGCTTTACAAATTCATCAGCAGCAATAGCGTTCCAGTGCCCCGCCGGCGTATAGGTGGCCGTACCGTCGGCCCAAAAAGCGGTCAGCTCTTCATTGGCTCTTGTCGGATGTTGACTGTAATTCAATACTTCAGCTACCTGGGCCTTAAATTCCGGCGAATTTGTCGAGTACGGCGGCCCTGGCCTCAATGCTACCACTGTAGCGGTGTCGAAAAGGAAAGGTTTGACCTTATTAAATAAAGGCAGCATCGGCGGCCTCTTAGGAGTTTCCAGGCTTATCCAGTACATCTCGCCGCGTGCAGCCGTTTTGGTTTGCAATTGTGTCCAATAGGCCTGGTTGCCGCCGGCGGTACCGGCTTTGTCGGTACGGGCGCGTGCAGTAAATACGTCGGCAACCTGCTTACCGAGCGATTCTCCGGCATCCAGCTCCCCCCGAACATTGGCTCCGGCGACCATGCGATACAGCCTTTCATTTTGTGCCTGCTGCTCGATATAAGCGACGTCTGCCGGAAAAAGCAGCTTCATCATTTCTACTGCGGCACCTTCTACTACCGCGTCTTCGCTGGGATATGATGGCAAGGCCGACTTAGGAATCAGGGCTTGTATCGTGGGATCGTTCACATACGGCGCCGACCGGTTATACATCTTTTTGAAGTGGTAAGCCGCTATCAAAGCATCGTATTCGGCTGCGCTTACATAGGCGTAGGCGCGCGCCGCATAAGGCGGGTTAGCGAACGGGAACGTCGGGTAAGCGAACGGGTTGGACGAGCTTGGCGCAGGATACGAACCGTCGACGTTTTGATATGGGGCAAGGTTGTGTTTAGCCACCAGGTTGCGCATGATCTCGTTCCACCGCAAGACAGCGCCTGCACTCCAGTATTTTACCACAGCGCGCTGATCGTCGGTAATACTGCGCTGAAGGCCCTTTATCTCGTTCAGGTCGGCTATGTACGCAGGTGAATTAGTAGCATCCGGTGCGTTAACCGTAAACGCGCCCGGGTCGCTGATCAGCACCGGTTTCCATGTGTCGGCGTTCATGTCCAGCGCCTTCGGAGCAAGCGCCGGATATTGCTGGGTGCGGTCGATGATGTCTTTTTTGCAGGAGCTGCAGCACAGCGAAGCTATCGCAAGCGTAATAAGTGTTGTATTGCGTAAATATCTTTTCATCGTTTTAGTTTTTATAGTAGTTAACTTGTGATTCTTTGCCTTTCAGATTAAAAATATAGCTCAGTCCGCCATGTATCATATTGCTCTGGCCCACATTGCGGCCTGCAACTACGTAATCGTCGCCGGCTGTGAATTCAAGGTTATAGAATGATTTGAGCCTGTACCTGAAATTCGCGCCAAGGCTGGTCATGTTCATCCGGTTGCTTGGGAAAGGCATGTCATTCTTGCGGATGTCGAAGCCCCCGAGCGAAGTGCTGATATCGGCAACGCCTTCAGCTATGAAATATTTGCTGCGGAAACCGGTACGAAAGTTATAATCACTCATGTTAGGCAGTTCCACCTGGTTGCTGTAGATCAATTGGTTGGTATAGTAGGAATTGCGATCGATAGTAATATTGCTCCTGGTCATATATGCGCCCGAGCCGGTGAAGAAAAACTTGTGGAAGGTGTAATCAAAAACGGCACGCCCGCTAAAATCAGTACTGTGGCTGCCAAGTGCCAATGGCAAATAGTCAGCCTGGTAATTGCTGGATGGCGTCGAGGCGGTTACGCTCGCAAATAAGGCAAAGCTGCTGCCGCCGGAAGCGAATTTCAAACCTTTCCATTTAAGATTGAGCGCTACGTCCTGGAAGCCCCTCTGGTTGTGAAGCGTGCCTGCCGTGGAATGGGTAGTAATGTAGGGTAGACTAACTGTGGCAATAAGATTATTTGTAACCCCATAGGTCACCATCAGGCTGTACATGTTACTGGTCAGGCTGCCTATATTGCCATTGCTGCGTTTGTAAGTACCTTCCCAATAATTTGTCCATTGGGAATTGCCGTACATAACTCCAGGGCACAGGTAATTTTTGGGGATCATAATCCCGTCATTGTCCATTTGGGCCGATGAGCGTTGTACCGATGCCAGGATACATGCAATGGCCAAAAGGCATTGAAATAAATGCTTTGTAGAAATTTTCATTGTGTGTTATTTAATAAATTGATTTAAGGATGCGTATTTGTCAGCCGTTGCCTTCATGCCTAACCATACATAAGAGGGCGCTGATCGCGGCTGTGGGCGACCGGGAGAAGCTATTGACTATAAGTTAGGTGCTATTGGGATCTTTTATGCTAACGCATGTATACGATGCAACCCTAAAATTCGCAGGATGATGTGCGAACGGAAAATTCGCGTCACACCAAAGCACTTACGCTAATAGAAAATAGAGACTAACAGGCTGTATTGGGAGGTTTGCCAGGGGATTCGATATAAGGACTGCTCAAGGCGGGCACCCTGGTGCGATCATACGTTTTGGGTGATATTTCTTCGAATGCGGTATAATCGCAATTGATCACCTGGTAAACATGATCATAGATCGATTCCGCTTTCTTTTCAGGCGAATTTGTACCCTTTCTGTTCAACGGAATGTCATTCAGTTCTTTAGTTATAAGAATATTACCTTTTATAAGGCTTTTCTTTACAGTATTCGGCAAACACAACAGCGACAGGGTGTCGCGTGTCATTTTTAATTTTACGTAGTTATAATAGTTGCCGTTCACCTGTATCTGGCCTTCGATATGTTCGTATTCGGCCCAGTCCTGCTGGGTGGGCATGTTTACGGGTATCTTCAGTTCGATGAGCTGAGCGGAATTGAACTTACTGTCGTACATCTTGTTAACAATCTGTACATCAGACTCATGAATGAAGTATTTAAAAATTAAAGTATAACCGCCCATGTTCAGAATGAACACAGCAAGAACCAGTATCGCGGTTAGTTTTTTCAATTAAGAGGGTAAAAATGGTCTATAATTGCGGTGAATATAGAAATTGGATTTTTTAAATGCAAGAATTTTGTTACAATTTGATTGTTGAACGTTGTAAAACTTGCAGTGGCTGGCCCGATTTGTCAACCGCTTACCACCAACGGCAAACCGGTTACTGCCGCAAAATCAGCTCCAGTCAAAATCAACTTCCCTTCCATTCAGCTTCCATTTCGCGGGCCATTGGTCTATCATCCAGTCCAAAGGTTCGCCTATGGGCTGCGGCCTGGCTGCCTGGGCATAGCATTGTTTAATAAAGGCCCTTTGCTCTCCGCCCAAAGCATCCGGCTGCGGTGAAATAAATAAGGGTGTACCGCTTTCGGCCAGCAACTGCATCCATTGCTTGTTTTTAACCCAGGGTATTTCCGTGGTCAGCCCGACGCAGTCGCCGTCCGCAGCATAAAAGGCATTGTGCTGGCATATACGGAAGCCGAGCGTATTGACGCCCATCTTCTTTGTCCTGCCCCACTCCTTTCCGCTGGTATCATCGCCGATACGGCTCATCTCGAATACGCCCGCCGATAAGTGACTCATGGTATTGCAGCCTATGATATACATGTCGCCCGCCGCCCGGCGGATGGCCGCATATAAATGGTTGATGATTTCGGCAGTAGTCCTGCCGCG
>JAFDZK010000261.1 GCA_018267005.1 Bacteroidota bacterium | reverse complement strand
TCGATCTCATTAAGATCGACGTGCAGGGCGCGGAACACCTGGTACTAAGTTCCGCAGCCAATACTTTAAAAAGAACAAGGTTAGTATATACGGAGTTTTCCTACAGGCCAATGTATGAGGGTTCGTCAACATTTTTTGACATTTATAATATGCTCAACGCTCACAATTTTCGTTTTGTGGCCACAGAAACAGCATGTAGGGTAAATAGAGAAATTGTACAGGGCGATGCGCTTTTTGTCAACAACGCCTTTTACCCCTGATAGGAAAGACTAACTATCTAAAGGAAAATTGTTTCTCTCATACTGATCGATCAGCGCCGCTAATATTTCCAGTTCATCGCCTTCGGCGGTACCAGGCTGAGCATCAAAGATCATTTCGAGCTGTTTTAAAGCTGCCTGATAGTCTTGTTCAGATTGTATCGGCTTGCTATCCGTATGTTGTTATCACTAATTAGAACAATATTTCGCCACTCCAAAAAGTTTGTCTGTTCGAAAAATATGTTGCTTGACGGCTCGTTTACCGGGTGGAGAATGGGCGTGACGGTTATGCGGAATCGCTGAAATACCTTGAAACGAAGGAATACTGAAAATGGTGTTAACGCCGCATGATATTGTTGAGCAACGGATATTCAGTGTACTCAAATTGAGTAACCTTTTTGTTAAGCATTAGCGATCATTAAAGTTTTTCCGCAAAATACTCCTGCCTGACAAGAACATGATTATGACAAGAATAAGGATCAACACGATCTTCCCCGTAATATACCCATAGCCGAACCTGGAAAGGTGGTGGCCGCCTAAGTCAATATTGACGAGATTGATGATGGCAGCTATAAAGAGAATGAGGCTGAGGATAAAAACAAAATATTTCATCGAAGAAAAAATGAGGTCCGGCCAAATGTACCGGACCTGTAGATTACTTGGTTACTACGGTTGTCGTAGGACTGTAGATACCAAAGGTAATTGCTGTCAGCAAGCCGTTAACAAAACTGTGCTTAATGGTTACAGTATAGTCTGAAGCGCCGCCTGTCATCTTCGCCGGATCGGACACCTGAACCGGGATCAGGCCGTCGATCAGGTAATGGTTCCAACTAGTTTGAGTGGTGGTTCCCTGGGCGCCTTTTCCTACGTTAAACGTGTTTACGTAACAAGATGAAAACATTAGGCAAATGCAGCACGCTAATACTGCGAGTGATTGGTTTTTTTTCATATGACTGCGATTTAAGTATGCGGCAAAACTAACATGTTGGGCGGACTTGTAAAATGTTTTTTGAAAAGTTTTCTCCTTCTGCTTTTTCGATACCGATACAACGATTGGCATCGGCAGTAAATAAAACCTTGAACCTTGTTTGAAAACGCATGTTGTTTCATAAAACATTCTATGGGAAATCAGCGAAATGGATCTGGTCCGGGCGGAGATGCGAACGGAGGGGATGACCTGATTGTATGCGACATCTGCGGGCAAAAGTACCATTCCGCATTACTTGTGACCGGGCAATTAAACATATGCACGCCGATATAAAAGCGCCATTCGAATCGTATAATATTGTTTCAAAAAAAGTACCGAAAGATGAACTGCCTAGAGGTATGAAACTGAAACCGATTACACCTGAACAGTTCGCAAAGGACCTGAACAATGGCTGAAGGATCAGGAAGCTGGTCCGGGACGAGGAAACGGGTGAACGGTGGCGGGCACCCATATTTTTTTATTGAGTCAATCCACGTCGAATTGAAGAGGTTAGCGAATAAATCTCCACGTCTTTGTATCCTTTCTATGATGTTATGGATCGTGAAATCGCCCGGGTCAAGGGAATCTTTAAGATCTTTCCAGTCCAGTGGGGTTGATGCAGCCGGTATATGATATGGCCGTACTCAATATACTGAAGCAAGAGTATCTGCATAGTCATTCTGGCTTGGGTCAACGAAGAGCTTGTTACCACGATTAGTAATAGTAACTTCGGTGGTGCTGATATCAGGTACCTGTTCACTGGTTATCCCGCAAAGATGTTCCGCAATAGCTCGAGCCTGGGCGTAGTCAAATCCGCTAGAGGGTATAAACAATGCATACCCGTCTTTCCAGATGTCTTGATGACGCTTCTTAGCTTCAAGGAGGTCGAATACGTCTTTTGCTTCGCGGGCTGTATCGATCACTTTGTGGAAATCATCGTCGGAGGGGTCGAGATCAATGCTGATAAAATCTGGCATATCAGCGTGTTCGGTGGTCGATGACCAGGGGGTTAAAATCAATACATCCCAGATTAACCAGGTATAGTACCGCCGCCTCGTTGTTACCAACGCCATATTCGATGACACTCCGTTTCCCTTTCTTTTATGCCGGCGTTCATCGGCGAAGCTGTCGACGTATTCAGGCTGCTGGCCTTCCCTATCCTTAATGTAAAAGCCGCGAGCGTTCGGGCCGTTATCCTTGATGTGGAGTGGTATTTGCGCTAGAATCAATTAAATCACAGATGTCTACCGTTTCTTCGGTAACACCCCCAAAAGAATAATGCCCAAACGCCATAGCCGATGGCATATCCAACTAAAGGGTGGGGTTGGTTCATGCCCGCGAACATGGCGCCGGTTGATATAAATGCGGTTATTATAAGATAAAAGAAAGTTTTCATTTGCTTAAAATTTAATGCGTAGGAATCCCGGGAGGGACGGGTGGGCGTTCCCCCAATGTTGATTTAAAGGTCGATTGATTAATAGTTTGAGTTTAGTCTGCTCTGAGTTTCAGCAACTTTTGATAGACATCATTCCAATAGGCTTGCTGCTTTTTGTCGAACTCGGTCAAGGCCGGGTCGTTATGCCTCATGTGCCGATAATCGTCCGCTTGCATAATAGCCAGGTCGAGGTTTTCTATTTCAATGACTTTGCCGTCGAGGTCAATTATTTTCATAAGCTGGCAATTGGGGTTCGTAAATGTTTACAATTAAATCGAGCGGGGCAAGATATTTTTCGATCATCGGTTTGACGATGTTGCAGTCTAATCCGCCGTTACCACAGCCCAGCGCGGGAATAGCAATACTTTTAATTGTATGGTCATGGATGCAAATGACTAAGGCTTTCAGCCCGGCTTCTATAAAATAGTATTCAGAGGGTTTCGCCCAATGGATTTTGGTCGCAAAATTGATGATAAGCTTTTCGCCATAGTTTTCGGACGTGTCGTCCATTAAAAGTAATTTCCCAATGCCGACCAAACCACCCTGACAGGCATCAACATAAACGCGGTAGTTCCATGGAAATTCTTTCTTGAATTGAAGTGCTATGCCTTTTCCCATAACACCCATCATATTAACGGTATTCACCAACGCGGATGCTTCATCCGCAAGCAGGTTGCCTTGTTTGTAAGTAATCATATTATGCTACTTTGATGGGTTGAGTTCGGAAATCTCTAAGGTTGAGGAAGAAACCCCGGTTTACCAGCATGCCCTCACGAAACACCTGCCATAATAGTGATGCGCCTAAATTGGCTAAGGTTGAATTGATGAATAAATCTTGTTTGGCTAAGGCATCCGCAAGTGAACAACTTGGCGTGTTGTCGGCAGTTTCGGACTGGATTAACAGGTCTTTAAATTCCTCGGTCACCAATGGCAATTTTTCGATCGTCCGGAATTTCTTGGATGCAGGTTGCTTAATATTGCTAACAGTTGATAAAACTACCTGCCCGGTATCCTTGCTATTGCCGAAATCTATCCAGTACAAAGGTTTGTTCCGGTAATTGGCTGAATTCTTTGCCAGAATTTTCAGGCATTCAGCCACCTCGAATCTTGCATTGACCGTATCGACACACGATAAAGTAATGGTAGCCCACGCCATCTCACTTTCTTTATAGCTGTTCTTGCCATACCGCTCGGTCTCTGCTTTCCAGTTCGTGCCGAAGAACCGATTGATGCGGTTGATTAATGCTACCGATTTGTATAGACCTAATTCGCTGGTGGTAAATAACTGCCTTGCCAAATTGGAGCGTTCCACTTTATCATCGTCATACACCCTGACCATCAAGCCGGGATGATCGAGCGCAATCAGCGCCTGGTTCATCCTTGCCAGCGCCGTCAATACCTGACTGCCAGTCCCGCCTGCACCAATCAGGTTGATGGTCACCGGATTGTAGGGTTGCAGCAATTCCTTTTCCACGATGTGAATGGCTGGCAAAGTTTCTGTCGGTAGTTTTTTCTTTCTCATTGCAGTAAGGTTTTAAAGGAGAAATGATGTTTGATAAGTTGTTCTTGCGGGAAGTCCCTTCCGCTATCGACAAGTGATTGCCACAGTGCCACCAAATCTTCGCTTCTGTGGTGGTTGCCGATCGTGTGGCTGAAATAGCTATTAAAGAAGTAGTTTTCCCATTTCGTCATAAAATCCTCTAAGGATGTTAAGCGGTCTATTTGAATGTTGACCGTCCCCATGCAAACATTCCCTGTATCATATAGATTGAAAAATGGCGCATGGAAAAGTGGAGTTTTATCGCCCGGTTTGACTTTTCCTTTAATGGCATACACGTTTAGGCTTTCTTTGGTCGCTTTCCAAACCATTCCCGGAATTTTGGCTTTACCGTTTTTGATTTTTAGTCCCGGCACGAAATACAGGCTGACTTCTTGCGGCGGGGTGTACCATACTGCGAAACCATTGGTCTGCGCATTCAGGTATAACACTTTGTTTGGCAGTACCCCTTTACTTTTCAGGTAATTGCTCCTTAATTCCTGTGTGCTTTGAAATAACAGGCTTAAAGAAACCATTTCCGCCATGCTCAAGGGATGTGCATTGATGGGATTGCATTGTTTGTCAATATCGAAGCTTTCGACATAAACTTGCCTGTTTTCGTTATCCGAACCGGCATATTGATTGTTGTCGTTTTTTCTGTCCGATTGGTATATCAGCAAAGCCTTGACCGGCTTGAACTGTGTATTAAAATCTTCACTCGCGTTCATCATTGTCGTAGTCGTTATTGTTCAGTAAATCAACCAACCTGTTTATTAGTGCCAAGAGTCGGGTTTCAAATCCAAAATTGTCCGTGCCTTTATTTTCGAGGATGTCGAATACTTCCACCGTTATCGGTTCATCCGTCACGCCTTTTTCCTGTAACTCGCAGTTGATAATATCAAATATTGTATCGTTCAAACTGTCCCTGCCACTCCAGTAAAAACTGATGTACTGGTCGGGAATAACGCGTTCTTCAATTTCCGGGTAGTAGAGTTCCGGGTGGATGTTATCGAAAAAGCTACGTTCCGGGTACTCGCGGTAAAGCTGTACAAATTCGATTGCCAGTATTGCCCAATCATTGTCCCGCGTTTCGTTATGGGAATAATCTAAGACAATTTCTTCCATTCGCGTTAAAGTTTCCGAATCACCAATTTTTCGGTAAAGATGATGCCCGGCATTCTTTAAGGTGAATATTTCGCCTAATTGCAATTCTCTAAACGCTTTATCCTCGTCTGAAATGGGGTCGACAGTATCATCATCCTTAATTTCATAATCATATTCATCCTCATGGATCATCTCCTCAACATAGTTGTACTGACCACCGAGGTAAGACCCCGGTTCGGTGAACCAATCGATTTTAGCGACCTGATGCAGGTAAGCGAAAATGGAGATTACTACCTCAGCCAATGGTTGCATTTTTGCCGTCTGCACATAATTCCAAAGGGGGCGGGCTGGAATGTAATAAAGTGTCATATCGGTACTAAACTGCCGGACAGTGGCTATCGAGGCAACGTGCCTTTTGTCTTTTAAAATGATGCAGTCCATTTTCTTGTCGATATGCTGAATGCGCTCCGCAGTCACCTGCCAGGCTTTGTAGATATTTTGCGGATAGGCTTCGTTCGATACATCCGGCACATTCAAATCATAGTACTGGCAGATGTTGGAAAGGGAGCAGAAAAACTCCTTTTCTGCTCTTTCCTTGTTGACATAGCAAGCCCAAAATGGCTGAAAGGTATGGGTCAGAAAACCATTTCGGTCATTTCCTGCGGTGCGCTTCGCAAAG
>JAFDZK010000260.1 GCA_018267005.1 Bacteroidota bacterium | reverse complement strand
CAGCCGCCTGATTCGCCCAGATCAGGTCTGTTACTACTGGTTTGCCTTCCGTGATCGTCCCTGTCTTATCCAGCACGACTGCATTCACCTGATAACCGATTTCAAGTGCTTCCGCGTCTTTGATCAGGATGCCATTTTCAGCGCCCTTGCCAATACCGACCATTACAGCGGTGGGCGTAGCCAGGCCAAGCGCACAAGGACAGGCGATCACCAGCACCGTCACCATTGCCAAAAGCCCTTGCGTTAAGGCTTGCTGACCGCCGAATAGCAGCCAGGCACCTAATGTTATCAGCGCGATCAGCATTACGACCGGCACGAATATACCTGCAATTTTATCGACCAGTTTTTGAACCGGCGCTTTAGAGCCCTGCGCCTCCTGTACAAGGTTAATGATCTGTCCGAGGAGCGTTTCACTGCCGACTTTTTCAGCACGGAACTGAAAACTGCCTTTTTGATTGATCGTGCCCGCGAAAACCGGGTCGCCGCTTTGCTTTGCTACAGCGACAGGTTCGCCACTGATCATGCTTTCATCGACATAGGAATGACCCTCCTGTACCGTACCATCGACGGGGATCTTTTCACCAGGGCGTACCAGCAACAAGTCACCAACCCTGACTTCTTCTACCGGCATAACCTTTTCACCTGCCGGAGTGATCAGTAAAACAGTCTTTGGCTGGAGTCCGATTAGCTTTTTGATAGCGGAAGACGTGTTGGATTTTGCCCGTTCTTCGAGCAATTTTCCCAGCATGATAAAGACAATGACAACCGAGGCCGCCTCGTAATATACATGCGGGTGCAAGGCCTGCCTGTGCCAGAAATCCGGGTAAACGGTATTGAAGACGCTGAAAAGGAAAGCAATGCCCGTACTCATAGCTACCAGCGTATCCATATTGGCGCGTCCATGCTTTGCCTGTTTCCAGGCCCCGATAAAAAAGTTACGTCCTGCAACAAAAAGCACGGGCGCGGTCAGCAATAACATGATGTAATTGGCATAAGGCATGTCCATATAGAACATACCGATGATCACTACGGGTAAGGTAAGGGCACCAGCCCATAGGATATTTCTCTTTAATGCACGGTAGTGAGTTTCCCGGATTTGTTCCTGCTGTTCTTTACCGTTAGCTGTATCTATGAGCAGGTCGTAACCTACCGACTGTAATGAACGTTTTAACACTTCTGGTGCAACGATTTCAGGGTGAAATTCGACCTTTACGGTTTGCGTTGCAAAGTTCACAGCCGCTTGCTCAACACCGTTTTGTGCGCCGAGCATTGATTCAACGCTTGATGCGCAGCCTGCACAGGTCATGCCGGTAACGGGAAAAGTAATTGTGGTGATCGATTGCGCTGCCATTATTCTTTATTTATGGTACAAAATTACGGGGCCACCGAAAATTTGCGTTACAGGATTATGCGGAAATTTTACAGAATACCGTTTAAGTTTCAGCGTTTGCCACAATTTTACTATTATTGAATATTGGTTGATAGTTTAAACTATTGTCTAAACACCTTGTAAACTTATAACCTCATGGACAATTACTTCCTGGTCAAACAGCCGTATGCCGTAAATGAATTGAAACGGTCAGCGTTGGTAGATTTCGTTAACAAAGGACTGCGGTTCATGCGTACCGGTTACCAGGTTAAACAATTGGATACCAATGTAGATATGAATACGCCTGAACAGCGCATCAATTATTATCACTTATTAGATTCCGTGATCTTCAACGGAGTTGCGGGTGATGTTGTAGAGTTAGGTTGCTTCACAGGTCAATGCGCGCTTATTTTTGAAAAAGTGATTGAATTAAACGCTTCTTCAAAACAGCTTCATTTGTACGACAGCTTTTTCGCCACCTTCACTGTTAAAGGAAGTGTTGAGGAACAACTGAAAGCCAATTTTGAAAAGGCCAAACTGAAGCAGCCCATTGTTCATAAGGGTGATTTTAAAACCACGTTACCGAACGAGTTACCTGCGGAGATCGCGTTTGTTCATATTGATTGCGGTTTTGGTGGCGACAAGTTGGAACACAAAGCGGTGATGCTCCATTGTTTCGAAAGCATTTATCCACGCATGAGCAAGAATGCTATTTGTATCCTGATGGATTATTATGATGCCGAAGCAGGTGCTGAAGGCCTTGATATCAATCCCGGTGTTAAATTGGCCTATGATGAATTTTTTGCGGACAAGCCGGAAAAGATCGTTTGCCTCTGGGGTAACCAATATAACCATGCCTATTTCCGAAAGGCTTAAAGAAAGAACTTTAAGCGAACGCCAATAGCGCTGTGAAACTTTGCTTTGTTCGCCTGCATTCACTCATGCAACGTCATCCGCTGAATCCGCACCGCATTTAAAATGGCCAGCAAAGCGACACCTACATCTGCGATCACTGCTTCCCACAGATTAGCGACACCACCAGCACCAAGAACCAAAACGATGACCTTTACCACCATGGCAATGGTTATGTTTTGCCATACGATCCGTTTAGTAATCCTGCCGATCTCAATCGCGGAGGTAAGTTTAGAAGGCTGATCGTTCTGAATTACAATATCCGCTGTCTCTATCGTCGCATCACTGCCTAAGCCGCCCATCGCAATGCCGGCATCAGCAAGCGCAACTACCGGCGCATCATTCACTCCATCACCGACAAAAGCGATACGACTGCCCGCATTTTTGAACCCTTGTACTTTTTCCACTTTTCCGTCTGGTAACAGATCACCAAAAGCTTTATCGATGCCAAGTGCCTTAGCAACTTTATCTACTACCGCCTGTTTGTCCCCTGATAACATGACGGTCTGCAATTTTAAAGCATGCATTCGCTCAATTGCCTCTTTTGCATCTTCCTTAATTTCGTCAGCAATCGTGATATAACCCGCATATTTATCATCAACGGCCAGTACCACAACGGTGTCAACCAAATTATCTACGTCAGCAGGATAACTTATATTAAACTTTTTGAGCAGCTTGGCATTCCCGGCAAGTACCGTTTTGCCGTTAACTGTTCCCTTCAAACCATGACCTGATATTTCTTCGACGTTTTCTGCCTTTAATTGACCTTCCTGCTGACCTGCATATTCAACGACGGCTTTGGCAATAGGGTGTGTAGAATTGGCTTCGATAGCAGCGGCGGTTCTGATCAGTTCATTCTTATCAAAATTCTCGGTAACAACTTCCTGTACTTTAAACACGCCTTTAGTAAGTGTGCCGGTCTTGTCCATAATGACGGTGTTGATCTTGGTCATTACGTCCAGGAAGTTCGAGCCTTTGAATAAAATACCATTTCTTGAAGCCAGCCCAATGCCTCCAAAATAGCCCAATGGGATGGAAACCACCAGCGCACAAGGGCAGCTGATCACTAAAAACACCAATGCCCGATAAAACCATTGATGAAAGTTATAAGGGTCTGTAAAAAAGTAGGGTGCAAAGCATACCAACAAGGCCAGTGCAAAGACTATCGGTGTATAAATTTTAGCAAAGCGGCTGATAAAAAGCTGCGTTTGAGATTTACGGGCGGTCGCATCCTGCACCATTTCCAGTATCTGGCTGAGCTTACTGTCTTTAAACAGCGCCTTGACCTGTACCTCGCTCACTTTGTCCAAATTGATCATACCCGCAAGTACCTTTTCGCCCTTACGTTTAGTATCCGGTTTACTCTCACCGGTCAAGGCTGCGGTGTTGAAACTGGCGGCATCTGAATAAAGTTCACCATCCAGCGCAACTTTTTCACCTGCTTTCACTTGAATGACCTCATCCACCTTAACAGTTTTCGGGTCTGTTTCAGTTGGCTTACCGCCACGCATAACAGTTACCTTATCCGGCCTGATATCCAACAACGCCTTAATGCTTTTCTTTGCTTTATTCACGGCAGCATCCTGAAACCATTCGCCTATGGAATAGAAAACCATTACGGCAACGCCCTCACTGTAGGAACCAATGCTGAAAGCACCGATGGTCGCTACGCTCATTAAGAAAAACTCATTGAAAAAATCAAAATGCTTTGCCTTGCGCCAGGCCATAGCCAAAACATTGTAGCCAGCCAACCCGAATGCAATCAAAAAAATGATCAGATTGACGGGAAATGGCGGTTGGTACTTAAACCCATATTCGAGCGTCAGCATGACGATCAAAATAAGCAGCGCGGTAAGCAGCGGCCAATGGCTCAGCCAGGTTTCTTCCTCTGCCGGTGCTTTCGTAAGATCTAAAGATTCATCTTCGTCATCATGATCGTGTTCAGACGCGGCATGTTGGTCAGCCTCATGGGCCTCTTTTTCAGCGCCCGAGGTATTGGCTAAATGTTCATCCGATTTGAATTGTTCTTGCCGTACCTGGTTTTCTTGTTCTTCTTTCATGATATGGTAGTTAAGCGTTTTGCACCGCTGTTTGTTTCGACAGGAACGTATGATAAGCGTACTTGACCTCTTTTAGCGGTAATTCGAGCCTGAATGCGATGTTCTTAAAACTGAAACCTTTTTGTTTCAGGTGAGCGGTCATTGTTGGGAGCCATTCTTCCAGGGGCTTCAATTTAAAATACTTCTTACAGGCTTCCGCTGCGAACCCGTAGATGATCCAGTCGAGTTCATCCAATAGTTTTAATGCACTAACGTTTCTATAGATCGTCAGAAATACGTCCTGTGTGACCTCGTCAGTATCCTCGTGATCCAGGCCCTGGTGACGGATAAAGAAGTAAATCTGCTGCTGATATTTAGCGAGCAACTGGCCGAAAGCCTTCCGGCGTGTTTTCTCGTTTACTAAATCCTTCAATATGACATCATCTGCAATTACAATCGTTTCCATGATCTTTTCCTTCGTGCAGACTAATTGCCTGCGTTTTTAAGTTCAATTCTATTCTTCGTCTTCCCCTGTGGCGCTTTCTGATGAAAGGATATAAAAGGCACCCTTTGTTACGATCTTCACATCTTTTGGCAGCGACGTCACCAGCCTGACTTCGGTATAGCCCAGGTCCGTTACGCCCGTCACGACCTCTGCTTTTTCAAACACATACTTTCTTCCCGGCTTTGGCTTATCGTCTTTATCCTTTGCGGTTTCGTCTTTATCTTTCTCCATTACCTTGACTAAGTAATAGATATATTCCTTACCACCGGTTTTTATGACGGCTTCAGTTGGAACGGCAGTCGCCAATTGCTGGCCAACGTCAATTAAGGCGGAGACATACATTCCCTGGATAAGATTACTTTTGGCAGCCTGTTCGATCACTGCATGGGCGATGATCGCCTTGCTTTCATTTTCGAAAGATTGGTTCACCCCGTAGATCTTTCCTGTGATCTCCCTGTTATTCTGGTTGGTCAAGGTGAAATAAACATGCTGACCAGCCTTAACCTTAAACAGGTCTTTTTCATACACGACCAAATCGCAATGCACTTTTGAGTTATCAATGATGTTCATCAGCGGTCTTGCAGGTTCGGCATAAGAGCCGGTCTGAATAACGATCTTCCCGATAGTACCGCTGATCGGCGCGTATACCGGAATCTGTGTGATAAAACGGCCATGTGATGCACTCTCAGGACTTACGCCTACCTGCCGAAGCTGACGGCTTAATGCAGCTACCTTAGCTTGTTCGGTCTGTAACGCGCTTTGTGATTGCTGATACACCTTTCCCGTACCGGCGTTTGCCTCATTCAGTTCTTTTTGCCGTTCATATTCTTTGGTAGCATACATCAGACTGCTTTGTGCAGCCATATAATCCTGCTGTAATTGGATCAGTTGGTTATTTTCTATAGCAGCCAATTTTTGACCTTTGTTGACATGCTGTCCTTCCAGAACGAACACCTGATTGACAACGCCGCCCATCAGCAAGGTAACTTCTGCTTTATTCTGTGGTGGCACCTCCAACTGGCCGCTGGCCTTAACGACCGACTTTAAATTCTTTTGCTCCAAATAGCCTAATTGAATACCAACGGCATCCAACTGGCTTCGAGAAATGGTTATACCGACAGTTTTGTTTTTAGGTTTTTCCTTCTCCGCTGCTTCTTTTTCTTCTGTCTTGGGTTGCTGTGTGCAGGACGCCAAAATGATAGTTGCGACA
>JAFDZK010000025.1 GCA_018267005.1 Bacteroidota bacterium | reverse complement strand
TAATATTAGGCATCCTTATAAACCAACGATTATGAAACATAACCTGATCATCCCTGCGGCTTTAGTCGCGCTCGCTTCCGGTAAACCAAATGTTCCCGCATCCACTGAATCGCCATTGAACGGCTCATGGCGTTTAGTGAGCAGCAAATCCATTGTAAAAAAAGACACGACGGACACTTCACCGAAAAAAGGTTTGGAAACGATCAAGCTTTATAACGACGACCATTTTGCGTTCTTTACCCACAACACCGATAAAAGCGTTCCGGCCGCTTACGATTCCGGCGCAGGAACGTACACCCTTAACGGCGAAAATTACACCGAACATCTTAAATATTGCAGCGAACGCGAATGGGAAAATCATGATTTCAATTTTACTTTAACAGTAAAAGGCGACACCATGCAGCAGCGCGGCGTGGAAAAGGTCGACAGCGGTAGTGTGCATATCGACCATATCATTATCGAGACGTACGCAAGGATAAAGCAATAGAACTGCTATTTCTTTGCTTTTCACAATCAAAAAGGCCGTACCGGTTGTTAGATTTATATTAGCAATTTGTCTCTATGAAATCGGTAACTGCCATTATTGAAAGCCCTAAAGGCTGCAACCACAAATATGATTACGAACCAGAAATAAATTCGTACAAACTAAGAAAGATATTGCCGGCCGGCCTGGTGTTCCCCTACGATTTCGGGTTTATACCGGATACCAAAGGCGAAGACGGCGACCCGCTCGATATTATCGTCATATCAGAAATAACGGCATTCCCAGGCTGCAGCATGGATTGCCGCGTGATTGGCGGCTTCACGGCAGAGCAAACTGAGCGGGACGGAAAGTCGATGCGCAACGACAGGTTTTTGGGCGTACTGGAAATATCAGAGGTGTATAAAGATATTAATGAGATTACCGATCTTCCGGAAGGGATTATGAAACAGATCGAAAATTTTTTTATTAATTACAATAAGCAGGCGGGGAAGCAATTTAAAGTATTGGAAAACATCGACGCCACCAAAGCCTGCAAGATGATCAAGAAGCAGAAAAGCCATCACAAGAAATCAGCCTGAATGAAAACCACAGACCAGATCGCCGCACGCCTGGTCGAACTGTGCCGCGAAAATAAATTTGTCGAAGCCTACCATGAGTTATACGGCGAAGAAGCCGAAAGCATCGATCCTTTATACGGCAATCAGCCCTTATCCAAAGGGCTGATCAATCTTGTAGAGCGCGAGAAGCAATTCCTGGCTAAGGCCGAGATAAAGCAGATCACGGTTTCAGAGCCCATGGTATCAGGCAGCCATTTTGCGATCACGATCGACATGGAATTTATACACGAGGACCGCGGCTATATTAATACCGGCGAGCTCTGCGTTTATCATGTAAAAGACGGTAAGATTGTAAGCCAGCAATTTTTTATGGGTTAAACTACCAGGTTCGGATTTCCTGCCCTGCGCTTGAGAATCAGTGCTGCAACTACGGAAACCAACAGTCCTACGGGCAATATTTCAACATAGGTCATCAACACATGCACGACCGGGTTTTTTACCATTTGCTTTACCTGGTCATAGTATTGCTCCTTTGCTTGTACAAGCGCAGGCGTTGCGCCGGCTGCTTTCATTTTGGCCAACGAATGTATTTCCGACTTATCATAAAAATCCGGAAAGAACACATAATATTCGATCATCCAACCCATTACATACATGGTTGAGGCGATGAGCGATATCCATAGCCCGATTTGAAACGCCCTACCGAAGGATATGAAACCCCCATTCCTGTCGCGGTAGCTTTTTATGCTGACGAAGATAAGCGAGAAGGCTACCAGCATCGTGGTGTAGCCGAAAAGCATACTACCCTGCTTGTCGGTGTCGTAAATGTTCGCCATCCCAATATCCATTACCAGGGTAACGAACAGCCCGGCGATCAGCCCGTAAATAATTGTCTTTTTCATTGCTTTAGTGTTTTTACCCAAAATTCGCGGAGACGCTTCAATCGGCAGTCATACTTTCGGGTGATTTTGCAAAAAGACTTCAATTTAGTATTAAAGCAGGAGTATTTCAGGCTATTAGTCCCAGCTTTTTACCCAGGTCGACGGCTTGGGTACGTCGTTTCACTTCCATTTTCTCAAATAGCTGCGTGGTATGCGTTTTGACGGTATTGACCGACACAAACAATTTATCAGCTATCTCCTGGTTGCTCAGGCCTGCGGCCATCCATTGCAAAACCTCCAGTTCGCGCCTGCTCAGGTTCAGGCGTTTCAATTCATTCTCATTTAAAACAAATTCCGACCGCGGGGCCAGCAAGACCTCTTTCTCCACGATCACGGTTTCCAGTTTAGGTTTCCTGAGCCTGATCGCCAGCCATACACCCAAACCCGTAAATAACAGAGCGATGATGCCGAGGTAAATATCCACCTGGTCATCGGCGAGGATATAACTTATCTCGAGCCAGCGGATGAGGGAAATAATAACGGCCAGCGCCAAGCCGTATATGATGATCTGCCGATGTCTCGCCAGGAAATTCAATGTTACATTATTTAAGGCTACTGAACCGCCGTTGCCTGATGAACATGACGATCATGAGCGTAATGCCCAAACCCTTCATAAAGCCGTCGGCAAAATCGGCCTGCGGCCAATAATGCTTTACAATAAAACTGGCGGACAATATAAACAGGCCGATGGAAAGGCCGTAGCGGTAAATGATCATCTTCATGGTCGTAATTTTTGTAAATATAAAAGTTCGATAGGAAATTTCTGGTACTATCTACAGCACTAGCTCAAGATAAAGCTTTTCGAGGGTTTTGGATGGATCTTCGCAAAGTCCCGGATGGACCTTTGATGTTTGTACCACCGTGCTCCTGGTCGCGGTGAGCCACCTGAAACGCGAGGCTAAGTCTAATTTTGCAATTGGACCGCCATTACCGCTTCCACGGCATATTTCGGCAAACGCGTGTAGATGGGTTTTGATCTCCTCAATATCCGCTTTGGTCGAAAATGCATTAAAACGATTTTCGTTCAAGGAACATACACATCGCAGGAACTTCAGCGCCGGACAATACAAAATCACCCCTACATTCAGGAACTCTTCGCGCTCTACTTGCGGCACGACTCGGATAACCGCATATTCAAATAAGTTGTTCCCTTGCATGTTGTGCTTCTTTTACAAAAACAGCCGATGCCTGTAATCTTGTCTCCAGGAATTGTGCATATACCGCCCGCACCTCATCGGGGCTTTCCAGCCATTCGCTGACGATCCATTCGTCGGGTATAACAGAAACAATGCTTCTTATACGTTCGGACGTTAACATCGGCTTAAATTCAGCATCAACTTCTTCCAGTTCCGATGCTCGCGGCAGCATCACATGATCTTTTACCTGTAAAAACGGTCGCGTAGCTTGTTCCAGCCAATTGTCCCATGAGTGATGGAAATACAAAGATGCTCCATGGTCGATCAGCCAAAGCTCACGGTTCCATGTCAGCATGTTCGTATTGCGCGCTGTCCTGTCAACATTGGTAAGTAAACAATCCAGCCATACGATCCGGGAGGCCAATTTGCGGGAAAGATGTGTTACCGATGGATCAAAAGTTAAAGCGCCTGAAAGAAAGTGCAGCGCCAGGTTCATGCCAACGCTTGCCTTCAGCAGGTCTTGTATCTCTTCATCTGGCTCCGAACGGCCGAAGGCCATATCCAGGTTGGCAAATACGATCTCGGGCACTCTAAAACCAAGTGCCCTCGCAATCTCTCCGCCTATCAACTCCGCTATCAGCGCTTTAATGCCCTGGCCGGCGCCACGAAACTTAAGCACATACAAAAAACCGTCGTCAGCCTCGGCAATAGCAGGCAGCGAGCCGCCCTCGCGCAATGGGGTAACGTATCGGATGACGTTTACGGCGCGTAATTCGGGTGCTTTTAAATCTATAGCCATTTGCTGCGTCAACAAATCTAAAAAATTCCTGCGGTGTGTATCAAAACAAAAGCCGCCTTTCCAGGGGCGGCTTTTGTAGTTCAGTCAAAGCCTATCTATTTTTTAGCGTTGGCCTCGTCGAGGAATAAATAACGCGGGCGGTCATCCGACGGCTCGGATTTCGTGGTCACATCGATGTTAATGCGCTGCGTAATGCTGTGGTTATTAACCGGCCATTGGGGAAGCCCTTTGCCGTTGGGATTGCCTGTTTTGATAAAATTGGCAAAATAATCTTCCATGGTAGCCGAAACCTTATAGTCGTCTGCACTCCAGGCATAAACTTTGTTGCCCCACAGGTTGCCTAACGCATATTCGATTTCCGAAGCATGCGACGCCCCCACATAAGGCGCCGGCATTTTGTTCGGCGCCTCGTTTGCACCGCCCCGGATAACACCGCCTGCCAGTCCGGGTTTGGCATTGCCCATCGAAGCTACCATCGGCGGCCGGGGATGCGAGAACATATAATTGTAAACCGGGCTTCCTGCTTTCGCCTGCTCCTCGGCCCATTTCCAGGTACTGTAAACGATGAACCTGTCACTGGCCAATTTGGTCGCCGATTTGATCACTTCTTCTTCCGTCCCCCCCGGATAAAGCTGCATTACTTTAGCGGAATCGTTCGGGTAAAGCTGTTTTATTTTTTTAGCATAGTTTTCAGGGGTGGGCGGTGTGCCTTGCATCAGCGCCTGGTAAGGGATTTCCGCCGAATTCCAGCCGACAAGTAAGGGAACATGAGCCTGTTCACCGGCAGCGAATATTTCACCCGCCGACTTTGGGAGGAAATACCCGTCGACTATGATAGCCATGCTCCAGTTACCTTGTTTGGATGCCAGGTCGAGCAGCTTATCGGCGGGCATTGCCCGCAGGTCGGCTAAAGATGAAGCGCCAGCCTTTTTCTGAAAGTCGGCGCCTCTTTTTTCGGCCTGGCTCAGCGTCGACATCGGCAAAATGCCACCGCTCTCGCCTATGGCGCCGGCAATCATGTTCCTGGATAAGGGTGAAGCCATCAGGTCGCATACCGATATCGATCCCGCCGATTCACCGTCAATAGTGATATGGTTCGGATCGCCGCCGAAAGCTGCTATATTATCGCGGACCCATTTCAACGCGGCAGTTTGGTCGAGCATTCCATAGTTACCGGATGCATTGTGGGGCGATTCCTTTGTCAGTTCAGGATGAGCAAACAGACCGAAAATGCCCAGACGATAGTTTACGGTAACGGTTACGATACCCTTTGTCGCCAGGCTTTCGCCATCGTAGCGAGACTCAGATCCATCGCCTGCTACATAACCGCCGCCATAGTAATAAACCAGTACGGGCAATTTTGCTTTGGGTGATTTAGCCGGCGTCCAAACATTCAGGTACAGGCAATCCTCGCTCATACCCGATGAACGGAATTGCATGTCGCCAAACACATTCTTCTGCATCGCGTTCGGACCGAAATGATCGGCCTTGAGTACGCCGCTCCAGTTTTTAGCCGGCTGAGGGTCCCTCCAGCGCAGATCGCCCACCGGCGGCTGGGCAAAAGGAATGCCTTTAAAACTATGGATACCGGTCGAGTCGATCGTGCCCTCCACAATCCCGTTCAGCGTTTTTACGCGCGGGCTCTGCGCAACGGCCAGGACGGCCGAAAACAGCATAATCGCCACAAAACAAATAATTGGTTTAGTCTTCATGATCAGTCTTAAATTGGTTTAAAAGATTTTTGCAGGCTTTAATCTATTATTGTAATAAACTGTTACAATAATAATTATTTTTGTCGTTTTATCAAATCTTTCACTTATTTCGTTACACAAAATGGAAGGCCGTCCAACCCAAAATGAAAGCGATGCTGCGGGCAGCAATTACATGCACGGGCTGGCCATCGATGCTGTGATCTTTGGTTTCCACGACAACCAACTGAAGGTATTGCTGATGCAGTACAAAAAGTCGGACATATTTGCTTTGCCCGGCGGCTTTATCCATAAAGAGGAAAATCTGGATGATGCAGCCCACCGTGTAGTGTCTGAGCGCACGGGGTTAAAAGACATTTACCTGGAACAATTTTACGTTTTCGGCGATGCCACCAGATCTGACCCCTCACCCATGCGAACGATCATGCTGGCCAACGGCATTGCCCCAGGTAATCACCACTGGCTGCTGCAGCGCTTCATTTCAGTGGGTTATTATGCTTTGGTCGATTTTACTAAAGTAACGCCTATGCCCGACCGGATATTCGACGGCTGTAACTGGTATGCTTTAGCTGACATTCCCCCATTGATGCAGGACCACGCACAGATCATCAAAAAAGCGCTGGCTAGCCTTCGCGCCAACCTTGACAATAAGCTTGTGGCCTTTAACCTAATGCCCGAAGAGTTTACGATGAACGACCTGCAAATCCTTTATGAGACCATTCTCGACAAAAAACTATTGAGGCCGGCTTTCCAGCGTAAGATATTGAGCCTGGGTATCCTCGAACGCATTGCCAAAAAATGGACCGGCGGTGCACACAAGGCGCCTTACCTGTACCGATTCAAATAAATGCCGCCGGTTTATTTTTTCAATCATAAATTACACGCCTTAAGCAATGTCCGCCCTGTAGACGCTACACATCTAATTAAATTATTTAGTACCATGCATTGCATAGTATTAATATTTTACATATTATTGCATGCAAATACAGAAGTATGAAAAAAATCGGGCTAACCGTAGTTATTGCTGCCCTGGCCGCAACAATAACAGCTTGCCACTCCGGCAGGCACACTATTATCGTAGAAACCGGCAATAACCATCGCCTGCGTATCGAGTCGTATGGCAAAGTTTACTTTAGTCCGGCCCGGACGGAAGTCGCTTATATTTCACGCGGAGGTTATCTTGAATACCAGAATGACGGGATCAAGCTAAAAGCCGAAAATAACGGCCATGGCGGGATCACGTACGAATTACTGGAACACGGTGAAAAACTCGATCCCTACACGAACGGGAAGAGCTTGATTGCCGGCGCGGTAAAGGAGATGATCGCTAAAGGATATAAGGGCGACTAATTCCTGTTACTTCTTCACCTCGTATCCAAGGCCAATATTGACGGATACAAAGAATGCACTCTGATTTTTATCCGGTCCGTCATCAAGGCGGTAATGATTATCCACTCGCCATTGCCCGCGTGCTGCATTGATATAATAACCCGCCCGTATACCGATAGGTATGCTTCGCTCGATGGTGACGCAATCCATAGTTTTTTCCTTCATTTTGATCAGGTAATCCATCCCGCCGCCCAGTTCGATACCGAAATTCGGCTGATAAAATGTTTTACTGATAGAACTGGTGGTTAATTCGTCTGAAAAGTTGGCGGTGCTTTTGATATGGGCATCATCTTCAATATTTAATACCTGGGCCGAAACGTTGACGCCTGCAAATGGGAAAAGGCGGAGATCGGTATTATGGGAAACGTTGTAGCCAAACTTCAAAAAAGCCTGGTATTGATTAAACCTTGTTTTTATTCCGTTGCCGGTTGCAGTAGTCCAGGGTGTAAAACCAATGCCGTCTTCCACTATCAATTGGTTATGAATATGGTTCATAGACAAATTGAGCCAAATGTTGTTATTTGAAGTGAAGTAAGGTAAATGATCTGCACCGAGCATACGATTTAATGGCCCCATACTGGTATATCGGTAAGTCGCTTGAATTTGGGCTGTGCCCGCAATATCGTGCATATCGTGGCTAAACCAGCCACTCTTTTTGGTGGTGTCCGAATCCTGGGCCTGCGCCAGGCACGCAAGCAGCAAAAGGCTAAATGTCGCAAAAAAAGTAAATAAGCTTTTCATAAGGGATCTTCTTTAGTATTAGTTAATGTTTATAAAATGTAAGGATAGGCTTTTTGTTTTTTGAAAAGGAAATTAGTCATCCCGCGTAAGCCGTAAAGTTTGTTCATCAAGTAAATACCAGGGTTCATGTAAAATATTTCGCCAGGTGACGTGTATCAAATTCTTTCGCTCATAAAACAACGAGTTATGAAAGATCAACATCACGGGCACGAGCATTTGCCCAACGAACGAAATGAAAATAACGACGGCATTGACCGCCGCGGCTTCCTGGAATGCATGGCCTGGGCAGGAACCGGGGTACTATGGATGATGTCGGGCGGGATACTCAAATCCTATGGCATGAGCCAGGTAATAGACCGCGCCACAGGTAAACTCAAAAATGGCCTGGCACTGCCAAAGTCCGATTTTAGTTTTGTACAGATCAGTGACAGCCACATCGGCTTTAATAAAGCTGCCAATCCCGACGTTGTGGCGACACTGCAGGCGGCCATCGACAAGATAAACGCCATGCCTAAAGCGCCGTCATTTGTGCTGCATACCGGCGACTTGTCGCACCTGTGCCAGCCGGACGAATTCGATACGCTGAAACAATCGTTAAAAAGTGTTAAAACAGGCCAGATATTCTATGTACCGGGTGAACATGACCTGACCGACAACGGCAAGTTATATCTCGACCGTTACGGGAAAGACACAAAAGGCGATGGCTGGTACAGTTTCGATTCGCATGGGGTGCATTTTGTCGGCCTCGTTAATGCAAAAGTACAAGTCGATGGAGGCCTGGGTACCCTGGGGTCCGACCAATTAAAGTGGCTGGAAGACGACCTTAAAGGCTTATCGTCCAGTACGCCGATCGTAGTGTTTGCGCATATACCGCTTTGGGCGGTTTACCCGCAATGGGGCTGGGGAACGAAAGATAGCGAACAGGCGCTGGCATTGTTAAAACGTTTTGGCTCGGTATCCGTGCTGAACGGGCATATTCATCAGACCATACAGAAAGTTGAAGGCAACATTACATTTCACACCGCCATGTCGACCGCATTCCCGCAGCCGGCGCCGGGAAGCGCACCATCGCCCGGTCCGATGAAGGTACCGGCCGAAAAGCTTCGCAGCGTACTTGGACTTACGGATGTACTATACCACGAGCATCACCATACGCTGGCCGTGACCGATATCCCTTTGGTTGACCCCGAAAAAGTGAGCGGCTGATATGAAAAGTGTCTTTCTCATACTTATCGCTGCTTGGTCGTGGACCATAGCTTTCGCACAGTATAAACCAGTCGACCAGGGATCGGCGATACAATTTACGGTTCAAAACTTTGGATTTGATGTAACAGGAACATTCAAAGGAATTAACGGGACAATTTATTTCGATCAGCAAAAACCCGCGGATGCGCAATTCAACGTCGACATTGATGCCGGCACAGTAAATACCGACAATAGCCTGAGGGATGATCACCTGAGGGGCGAAAGCTATTTCGATGTAAAGAATCATCCGCGGATAAAATTGGAATCGTTAAAAATACAGGCGGGCGACAAGACAGGCACTTATTTGTTCCTGGGCAAACTGACCATAAAGAACACGACTAAAAATATCTTTTTCCCGTTTACCGCCACCGCCGTCGCCGATGGATACCAGTTCAACGGAACATTCAGAATAAAAAGGAAAGATTTCGGCGTAGGCGGAACAAGCACTATCTCGGATGAACTGCAGGTATCCTTAAATGTCATCGCCAAAAAGAGTTAGCATGAAAATCAATATAAAACTGGCGGTCGTGCTGGCCCTTTGCGGGCTGGTTACCTTGATGACGGCCGCCACAAATATCAGCAAGCCCGACGATGGGGATTTTACCAACTTGCAGGTCTTGCCGAAAGACATCAGTAAGCCGGCGATGAACGAGATCATGGTCGGTGAATTTGAGGATGCACTGGGTGTATCGTGCCGGTTTTGTCATGCCCCCAATAAAGATGGCGATGGCCTGGATTACGCCAGCGATGCGAAGCCCGAAAAACAGATCGCGAGGCAAATGCTGAGGATGACACTGAACCTGAACCGTGATTATTTCAAAATCGATACGCCGATGGTGGGTACAGGCAATATTGTGGTTACCTGTAATACCTGCCATAAAGGCGAAACATTCCCCGACGGTGATCCGGCTAAAAATTAACCTCCTTCGCGCGGAGCGTATTTTTATGTAAACTTGATCTGATTTTTAAATGAACGCCGCCGGATTGAAAATACATAAAGCAATATATCATGTTGGCTTTTGGCTGCTGGCGTATTTTTTCTGGATTTATATTTTCAGAAACAATACGCTGGTAATCAGCCACACCATCACGGTACAGTTTTGCTATTTGTTGTTTATTGCAGCTAACTACTATTTTAATTCGCTTTACGCGATACCCCGGCTGCTCAACAGGGAGAAATACATCGCATTTTTTGCGGCCTTTTTTGCCGGAATTATAGTCACCGCGTGGTTAAGGGTACCGGTATCTTACCTGGTAAGGAGATACCTTTTCGCCCTGCATGATGATCACTACGACGTATTGAACGTATTTTATGGGTCGTTTATCAATATATTCTTTTGGGTGTTTTTCATCCTGGCGGCCAAAATGACGATCGACCGGGTACGATCGCAGGTTTATATCGAACAGATCGAAAAAGAAAAAGCGGCTAATGAGCTCAATTTTCTGCGAGCCCAGTTTAACCCGCATTTTTTGTTCAACTCCATCAACTCCATCTACGCGCACATAGATAAATCGAACAAAGAGGCCCGGAACATGCTGCTCACCTTCTCCGAAATGCTGCGTTACCAGCTTTATGAATGTAATGTGGAACGGATAGAAATAGAAAGGGAGCTAAATTATATCCGGAATTATATATCACTGCAAAAGTCGCGCTTGGACGAACGGATCATGGTATGCTTTCAGGCTGACGATATTGGTCAGGGTATTTTGGTGCCGCCGCTTATTCTCATTACGTTCATTGAGAATGCGTTCAAGTACGTGGGTTTTAATGAATGCAGGGAAAACAAGATCGAACTTAAACTGGAGTATAAAAACAGTAGCCTGTTTTTTAATATTTTAAACACCAAAGACGGGTATATCGACCGTTCCCAAAAGTCCTCGGGCTTGGGCATAGCTAATACCAAAAGACGGCTCGAACTATTATATCCGGGTAGGCATCTGCTTGAAATCAGGGAGACAGAAGACAATTATACCGCGTCGTTAACCATATATGACATATGAAGCTGAACTGCCTGATCGTTGACGACGAACCCATAGCCCGCAAGCTTTTACAGGAATATGTCGGGGAAATAGATTTCCTGGAGTTGGTTGGCACCGCTGAAAATCCGTTGAAAGCAGCAGGTCTGCTTGCCAATGATGATATCGACCTTATTTTTCTCGACATCAATATGCCTAAAATGAGCGGCATGGAGTTTTTGCGCTCATCTCCCAATTTACCGATGGTAATCTTTACAACCGCTTATGAGCAGTATGCGCTGGAAGGCTTTGAAATGGCGGTGATCGACTACCTGGTAAAACCCTTTTCGCTGGAACGCTTTTTAAAAGCCTGCGGTAAGGCGCTTGAATATAAATCATTAAGGAATAATAAACACGAGCCTGCTGAAACCACCAATACATACATCTTTGTAAAAAGTGAAGGAAAACTTGAGCGCGTTGTCTTGGATGAGCTGGTCTATGTACAATCGCTGTCCAATTATGTGATCCTGCAAACTACAAAAGGTAGGCTGATCGTCTACCTAACCATAAAGGGCATATTAGAGCACTTGCCGGAAGAACGATTCGTACAGGTACATAAAGGCTACATCGTAAATACCGGCATGATCGACTGGATCGACGGCCACACCATCCGCATTCGCAACGAACAGGTGCCGATAGGTCAGAGCTACTATGAGGCGGCTATGGGCAAAATTCTGAAAGGAAAATTCCTGAAAAGATAACCAGGCTTTAGATATGGACTGAGCCTTTTCTAATATTGAATGCTTCTTCCAATATGGTTACCAGGCCCTCCAGCTTCATCGGCTTGGAGATATAGTTGTCCATTCCGTGGCTCAGGCAAATTTCGCGATCCTCTGAAAGTGCATTTGCGGTCATAGCAACGATTAATGGCTGGGGAATTTCCATCTGGCGTATAGTCCGGGTAGCTTCATAACCGTCCATTTCGGGCATCTGGATATCCATTAGCACCAAATCGTACGCTTTCTGCTGAACGGCACGTACAGCTTCCAAACCATTTTCGGTAAGATCGATGCTGTAGCCCAGTTTTACTAATATGCGCTCGATTAATTTCTGGTTCACGGGGTTATCTTCGGCTACCAGGATGTTCATCGGGTGGTTAGCGCCAAACGATACGTCGAGTACGCTGTTCGGCCTGGTTTCGGGCACAGCAACTTCTTTTCGTTCGCCCAACTCGGCACAAATACTTTTCAGCAACTGTTCCTGTTTAACAGGCTTATTCAATATGGCCGAGAACAATCCCGGGTACCTTTTCCGGCTATTGTCGTTGATGGAGCTTAATATGATAACCGGCACCGGGCGCGATGATCTTTTTATAGCCTGTGCGAGCCCCGCACCATCCATTCCGGGCATTTGCATATCCGAGATTACTAATTCAATGGCTTTATCGGCCGACAGCAGTTCGAGCGCAAGTTCAGCCGAAACTGAGGTCACCGGAGTTAATTTCCAATGCTCAAGCTGCGACTTCAGAATAACCAGGTTAGTTTTATTGTCGTCGACGATCAGCACTTTCTTACCCTGCAAATTGGCAAAACCCGGCACAAGAATATTTTCGGCCGTTGATTTGCTGCTGGTTTTGGTTCGTATAGTAAAATTAAATGTCGAACCCTTGCCCACCTGGCTTTCAACCCAGACATTTCCGCCCATCAGCTTAACCAGCCGTTCGCTGATGATCAAGCCAAGACCTGTGCCGCCGTATTTACGAGTAGTTGACGAATCGACTTGTGTGAAGGCCCTGAACAGGGTCGCCAGCTTCTCCTCAGGTATGCCGATGCCGGTATCTTTTACACTAAAACCGATTTCGATCTCGCCGGGAGATATGGCCTGCGACAAAAATGCTTTGATGAATACTTCGCCTTGCGAGGTAAATTTAATCGCATTATTGATCAGGTTAATGATGACCTGTTTTAAACGCAGGCTGTCTCCCACCACATAACGCGGCAGGTTAAAATCTATCTGGTAAATAAGATCAAGCTTTTGCTCGGATGCCTTTTGCGAGAACATATCCATGATCTCCTCTACACTCTGGCGCAGGTCAAAGTCTTCCTCCTCGATATCCATTTTGCCCGATTCGATCTTCGAAAAGTCGAGGATATCGTTTATCACGTTCATCAGGCTGTCGCCGCAATTGATGATCGTTTCTGTATATTCACGCTGCTCGTCGTTCAGCTTGGTTTCGGAAAGCAGTGAAGCCATACCAATCACCCCGTTCATCGGCGTCCTGATCTCGTGGCTCATCGTGGCAAGGAAGATACTTTTGGCTTCATTTGCTTTATCAGCTTCCTGCCGGGCGGCATGCTCCTGGTTCTTTTGGTCCTGCAATTCCTCCGATTGCGCCTGCAATTCTTCATTCAGAGCCTGTAACTCTTCCGATTGGGACAACAATTCTTCATTTACCGACTGCAATTCTTCCGATTGCGACTGCAACTCTTCATTCAAGGCCTGCAGGTTTTCGGATTGGGCCTGCAATTCTTCCGACTGGCGCATTACCATAGCAGTGCGTTCCTTTACCTGCTGCTCAAGACGCGCCTTTTGGTTTATAATTGCCCGTACACGATACCGATACGCCGAATAAACAACTCCGATAACGAACAGCGTTGCGAGCGTTTCGAACCACCATGTCAGCCAGAAAGGCGGCACAACTGTAACTTTAAGGCTTAAAATGCGCGGAGACCATTTACCTTCGCCATTCTGGCTTTTAACCTTAAAGGTGTATTTGCCCGGGGGCAGGTTGGTATAAACTGCTTCATTTTTGCCGCCAACATAATTCCAGCTTTTGTCAAACGGCTCCAGTATATAGGCATAGTTTTTCTTATCGGGAGATGCATAATCAAGCGCGGCATATTCAAATGAAATAACCGACTGATTGTGCGACAATTTGATGGCTTTGGTTACGGAAATGTCCGCCGTCAGAGGCGAATCATCGTCGTCGTTCTTTTTGACATGGACCGGCGTATTGAATATTTCAAATTTGGTCAGGACGAGCGTCGGATCGTAGGCGCTTTTCGCAATCTGATCGGGAAAGAATGAATTGAAACCGTTTACGCCTCCGAAGTACAAAGCGCCGGTGCGGCTTTTGACGGCCGAGCCCTGCTTGAATTCATCGCCCTGAAGACCATTTTCTGTCGTGTAATTTGTAAACGTTTTTTTTGCAGGATCGAACATGGATATACCATCGTTCGTACTCAGCCACAGGTTATATTTATCATCCTCTAAAACGGCTTCCACATAATTATTGGGTAACCCGTCCTGCGTTTTATAAACTGTGAAATGTTTTGTCTTACGGTCAAAAAGATTTAAGCCGCCCATAGTTGACACCCACATACGGCCAACGTGATCGACAAATATTGAAGACACGGTGTTATCACTTATACTGTTGCGATGGTCATCGTGCTTATAACTCGTACAAGTAAGCGTGTGCGTGTCAAAAAAGCAGAGCCCTGCGTCATCGGTCGCCAGCCATAAATTGCCTTGGCTGTCGCTTACCATTGCATTGATCCTGTCGCATGCAAGGCTGCTGGGGTTACCGGGGTTATTCCTAAAGTGCGTAAACGTTTTTGTTACGGGGTCATACCTGTCCAAGCCGTCGCCAAAAGTGCCGAACCACATTTTTTTATCAGGGGTCTGCACCACGGCATATACATTATCACCCGCAAGACTGTTTGGATTCGCCGGATCATGCCTTAACGTTTGAAAAGTATGCGTTTGCGGGTCCATCATATCTACTCCGTTGGCCCAGGTTCCGATCCACAGGCGCTTCTGGTCGTCCGCCGCAATCGTCAGCACATTATCGCCAGATAGACTATTTTTATCCGAATCCTTGTGCCTGTACGTGGTAAACTTGCCCGATTTCAGGTCGAACATATTCAGGCCGCCGCCATCGGTGCCCACCCATATCTTGTAGTTCTCATCCTCAAAAAGGCAAAGGACAAAGTCGTTGGAAAGGCTGGTAGGCTTGCTGTTGTGCTTATAATGCGTAAAGTCCGCAGTATTTCTTTTATAAAGATCTACTCCTCCGCCAAATATGGCCAGCCACATATTGTTGTCTTTATCCCGCAGGATGGCATCGACCGAATTTCCGGTAAGACTGGTATTGTCCACATCATCCTGTGTGCAGGTAAAAAATTGGTCCCAGTCATAAGTATAAATACTTAATCCGCCGTTTTCTGTTCCGATCCACAGGTTGTGGCCGTTATCCTCAACAATACACTGAATACTGTTGTTACATAATGAGTTTTCGTTGCCCGGGTTGTGCATCCAATGCCTGAATGTACCTTTTTCCCGGTTCAACAGGTTCAGCCCGGCCTCCTGCGTGCCGACCCATATTCTATGGTTACTGTCTTCATAAACGGCTGTAACGCGGTTGCCCGATAGCGACTCGTTATCTTTAGCATTATGAACGTAATTCACAAATCCACGTGTTTTTCTGTCGAATTTGTTCAAACCGCTGTTTACCGTACCAACCCAAATGTTGCCCTGGCTGTCTTTGCAGAGCGCATTGATCTCATTGCCGCTGATACTTTTCGGGTCGCGCGGATTATGCAGATAGTGGGTAAATTTTTCGCTTCGGGGGTCATAGGAATTTAAACCGTCGTGCAGCGTACCCACCCAAACAACACCGTCATCGCCCACGACTAACCGGGTTACCAGGTCGCTGGATATACTGTTAGGGTTTTTATCGTTATGCCTGAAATGGCGGAAACGATCTGTTTTTTTGTCAAACTCATCCAAACCCGCGCCTTCACAAGTGATCCAGATATGCCCCTGGTTATCAAGCGCCATGTCCTGGATGTAGCTGCCCGCTATCGTCGTCCGGTCTTTTGGATCATTCCTGTAGGTCCTGAACTTGTAGCCGTCGTAACGATTCAGACCGTCACCCGTGCCAAACCACATAAATCCCTGCTGGTCCTGGAGGATGGCATTTACGTTCAGGTCTGAAAGCCCGTTTGCCGTTCCCACATGTGTAAAATGCATCTGTTGGCCCTGGGAGAAGGATAACGAAGAAACCGACGCCAGTATGACGGTGGCCAGGCATTTTGAAACGAATTTTATCAAACCGCGCACGGGTTAATCACAATTAAACATTAATTAGGGCAGAGTTTCGTAAGAAGCATTGATGGCTTTTATTAATCCCCTGTTACTTTTACGTAACCGGTATGATATTAGTTATAAATTTTTCTATAAATAACTAATGGTTAACGGTGTAGAAATGACACGGTTATCGGCCAGGAATGTTAACATTGCAGATATGGAAACGATAAAAAAACCGATCGAAAACCGAGAGGATATACGCTTGCTGGTAGAAAACTTTTACTCAAAGGTTAAACGGGACGATATGATCGGCGATATATTTAACGACGTGCTGGTTTTCAGGTGGGATACACATATCCCGATCATGATAGATTTTTGGGACTCGGTTTTGCTTGGCGGCACATCGTACAAAGGCAATACGATGCGCGTACATATCGAACTGAATAGGGCTCATCCGTTAACGCCCGAACACTTCGCCCGGTGGAAGGAATTATTCTTCGAAACCCTCGATGAGCATTTTACCGGCGAGAAGGCGGAAGAAGCTAAAAGCAGGGTTGAACTGATGGAGGTGCTGATGCTCACTAAGATCAATCGCAGCGCCGACCCTAATTTTATCCAATAGGTTTACCGGCCGGGCTTTATCGCTCCCGCCTTGACGGTTGCCGATATTTAAGTTAACTTTACAAGGTCAAACCGACCTTATGTATAATAACTAAATTTTAAACCTAAACATTACAAAATGAAAAAGCTTATTTTTTTATTATCCGTTTGTTTATTGCTGGTTGTATGTTCGTGCAAAAAAAGCTCGACAAAGCCTGCTAATGTAGCCGGTACACTTACGGTGACGATTGGAGGCAAAGCACAAACATTTAACGTCGGCGCTGTGGCGCATCTCGACAACACCGGTGGCTTCAATACGCTGGGGATAATTGGAGTGCAAAGTACGACAACGGCTAATTCACTGGTTATAACGGTTAGCAGCACCGGGCCAATCACAGCAAAGAGTTATACGGACGCAAATTCAGAATCTCAGTTGAGTTACACAACGGCGGCAGGCGCGATATACCAAGATGATGGCACAAGCGGCACCAGTTCAACTGTGACGATCAAATCGATCAGCAGCACAAATGTCCAGGGAACATTCAGCGGCACACTGATGCTAATTACTGGCACCGGAGCAGCGACTCAAACGTTCACAAACGGATCGTTCAACCTGGATATTAAATAGTTGGGGACGAGGCTTATTTTAAGCCACGACTGCGTCCTTGTTGTATTTGTTGCGATAATCAACCGGCGGCATGCCGGTTATTTTTTTAAACACATCCCTAAAGGCCTTGATATCGGTGTAGCCAACATCATACATTACCTCGTAGATCGTTTTGCGGTTGCTTTCGAAACTTTTTTTGGCGGCCTCAATTTTCACCCGCTGCATGTATTCGACTACCGTATTGTGCGTCGACTTTTTGAACCTGCGTTCGAAGGTGCGCCGTACGATACCAAACTTGTCCGAAAGTTCATCCACCGTCATTTTATTTTGAAAGTTTTGTTCAATATAATCCTGCGCTTTCTTAACCAGTTCATCGTCATGGTCCTTCTGTCCTTTGAAAATAATAAATGGCGACTGATCATTGCGGCCCATATCTATAACGAAAAATTTCGAAGCCAAAATCGCCATCTCACGGTTAACATATTTCTCAATAAGGTGCAGTAAGAGGTTCCAGTAGGAATTGGCGCCGCCGCTCGAATAAACATTCTTCTCTTCGGTTATTACTTTCTCGTCTACCAGGTCGACTTCAGGGAACATGTTCCTGAAGTCGTTTGCAAACAGCCAGTGCGTGGAACATTTTTTACCATTCAACAGCCCCGTCGATGCCAGCAGGAAAGCGCCGAGGCAAAGGCTCGCAACCTGGGCGCCCTTATTATATTGATCTACGATCCAGGGTATAAATTCTTTATTACGGTCGATCGCGGCTTTCAAGTCGCCGCTAAGCGGCGGAACGATCACCAGGTCGGCCTTTTTTACCTCATGCAGCAGGACATCGGTGTGAATAGAAAACGTACCGGCGTTCAGCTTCACTTCTTTAGTTAGCCCTGCCAGCTTAACATCGAACAATGGCAGCTTGTCGGCATTACTCAAAAACTGGTTTACGGCGGTAAATAAGTAACGGGGATCGGCTATTCCCTGCAGAACGGCCGTCTCCGGCACCAGGATAACTACTGTTTTCATATAGAAAAATTAAATGGAAGCTTGTCGCAAACAACCCGTTATATTGTCGGATTTAAGCATTTCAAAGCCCGGATATTGACACTAATTTGCATCATTCAAAACAGCTAAACAAATAATTATGAAAAACGACCTTGCAAATGAATTGAAAGAAACTAAATCAGCATTGCTCGGAGCGATTGACTGGTTCAGCAACGCCAATATCAATGCCGTACCGTTTGAAGGCAGTTGGACAGCAGGACAGGTGGCCGAACACGTTTTAATGTCGGCATCCGGTGTCGCAAAAGCATTGAGGGGCCGGACCGCGACCGCTGACAGGAACCCTGAACAGCATATTGAATTGTTCAGCGAAATATTCCTGAATTTTGAACATAAGCTGAAATCGCCGGACTTTATCATTCCTTCGGATGAAGCCAAAGACAAACAAGCGCTGATCAATGCGCTTAACGAAACGTTTTGCAGCATCGAAGATGCTGCCGGCCTGGGTGACCTGGACAGCATATGTCTGGCTTTTGAGATGCCTACGCTCGGAACATTGTCTAAAAAAGAGTTGATCTGGTTCACCATTGTGCACACCAAAAGGCATATTCATCAGCTTAAGAATGTTGCTGATCATCTTAAAGGTCAAGAAACCGGCCAAACGGCCAATTAAATAACCTGGGTAAAACCACTAAAACCAACAATCATGGCAACTGTAAATGCTTATTTAAACTTCCAGGGTAATACCGAGGAGGCTTTCAATTTCTACAAATCGGTATTTGGTACCGAGTTCGCAACCGTTATGCGTTTCAAAGATCTCCCCGGCGGCAACACGCCTGCAGAAGACCTGGACAAGATCATGCATATCGCGCTGCCCATCGGTAACGGCAACCTGCTGATGGCCACAGACATGTTGGCATCCCAGGGTCAAACCTTGAAAACCGGGAATAATTTCGCCTTATCCGTCAGAGCAGCGAGCGAGGACGAAGCGCTTCATTTTTACAACGGTCTTTCGGCAGGCGGCACTATCGAAGCGCCTTATAAAAAAGAATTCTGGGGCTATTTTGGTATGTTCCTGGATAAATTCGGCGTGCGCTGGATGATCAACTATGATCCGAACCAACGTAGCTAATAATTAAAAAAACTGCGATGGATAGCACGCCATCGCAGTTTAATAACTATTTCTTTTGGCCGGGCTTGCTTTTTGAAGCGTCGCCAGGTTTGAGCGTATAGGCTGACTCCGAAGCGTCGTACGATTCCTTCAGGATATCGGTATCGGCCTCTTTCCCTTTTTCCAGCTCCGCAGGGTCTGGTTCTACGCCAGTCGAATGGATATCCTGCTGGCTTACCTGGTCCTCCTTATCTATTTCGTCCGAATCATCTAACGGAACTTCATCTTCTGGATCTATCATAATCTTAAATGTGTTTAGATTCAAATTTAAATCATTAGAGCTTAATTTTGTTTCACAATAAAGCATTATGGATCAAAATTATCTTGAAAGCGCCACCAGGCAGTTTGAGTATTATAAGATGCTCGGCGAAAAGGCAATGGAACAATTGCCCGACGAAAAACTCTTTTGGCACTTCAACGGCGAAAGCAATAGTATTTATGTTATCGTCAAACACCTGTCGGGCAATATGCTTTCGCGCTGGACGGATTTCCTGGCCGCCGATGGGGAAAAAGAATGGCGCAACCGCGATGCGGAGTTTGAAAACGAGGACCGTGATCGCGGTCAATTGATGGAAATTTGGCAAAAAGGATGGCAGTGCCTGTTTGATAGCTTAAAAGCTTTGAATGAGAACGACCTTCAAAAGATAGTATATATCCGCAACCAGGGCCATACGGTAATGGAAGCTATTAACCGCCAATTAGCGCATTACCCCTATCATGTGGGGCAAATTGTTTACATAGCCAAAATGATAGCCGGCAGCGAATGGAAAAGCCTAACTATTCCGCGCGGCGCTTCCGTGTCGTTCAATGCCGAAAAGTTCGCAAAACCAAAATCCCGGCAGCATTTTACCGATGAAACACTGAAAGATAATCCCGGATAAAACCGTTTACTTCAGACCGTAAACCACCACTTTACCCGAAAATGTAGCAAGGTAAACTTTACCATCAGCGATAGTGGGCGAGCAGAATTTGGAATAATTGCCCGGTGAATCTCCTGCAACCTGGCTGCTGTTCCAAAGCTCTTTGGTGATGTCGCTGGCGTCAAAAGCCCGTAGGATACCCGGACTGGGACTGCCTCCGGCGTCCCCGCTTGACGCATACCATGCCCAAAGTATGCCGGTACCGCTGTTTGAACCATTGGACGATACGGAAAGCGTTGCCCCGCAGCCGCCCGTAGGGCCGCTTGGGCTGGCTGTTACCTGGTTTGACGAAAAAGTATTACTGCTGCGATCAAACGACAGCGCACGCAAACGGTCGTTCTCCGACCATACATACACGTATTCACCAGAGCTGCCTTTGTAATAAGCCGGCTGGCAATGCAGGCTGTTATTTACCGGAATAGTTTGCTGCACTATGTTCGCAGAGCTTGAATATCCGCCCATGTTATCTTTATTCAACAGGTACATATTGCCATCCTTACAGCCGGTCAGGTAAAAATTGGAGTTCGGTATCAGTAAAGTGCCCATTACGCCATAATCCAGGTCGTTATTGTTCAGGTCGAGATAATTGGTCGGAGTAAAGTAACTGGCCACCTGCAGGGTGGATCCTGACGGGCTCAGCTTCATAGCGCTTTCACCGCGATCCGTTGGATCCGTGGGATCAGGATTGACGCCATTATCAACCGTCCCGTTACCCGAATTCTGGAATTGGTTGCCCTGCCCCACTGTTCCGTTACCCGACGTAACATACAGGTTGCCCTGGTCATCCGCAGCCATACCCATGCCGCTTTCCCACAGGCCGCCGTTCTCGCCGTTGGGCGTATCATTGTATACTATTTTTTGTTGCAGCGATTTGGCATCGTAGCCCAATATCCAGCCGTGATAGGGATTCCAGTCGCAATGCGAGGAGTATGAAATATAAATCGTCCCATTAACCAGCGTCAGGCCCTGTCGCTGGTTATTCCGGCGGGCATCAAAGCTCACGACACCGTTTACCGCCCCATCGCCCGTTCCCGGCATGCTTGCCGTGATCTTTACCGGGCTTCCCGATTGTTCGCTGCCGTTGTTAATGTTGATGGCGTGCAGGTATTGCACATAATTTGTTCCATCGGTACTGCGCGCCACGAAATACATCGTCTGGGCGGCCGAATCAATGACAGGTGTGCCCACGATACCAATGTCATAAGTAAAATCTGTATAAGGGTTGCACCACGAAGAGGCCATATCATGCGACGTAGGCGCCCTCATACCTGATTCGGTATAGCTTTGCTTCCAGTACAGCTTGCCGCTGTCGCCGTCATACGCATAAACTGTATTGTTTACAGTAGCGATAAACACAACGTTGTGGTTGCCCGATCCGATTGCTAAATTACCTACAACAAGCGGTTGTGCATATACCTGGTCGTCTACGGTTAGTTCGAACAGCTTTCCAAACTGTTTGGAATTTACGTTACTTGTGTTCAGGACGTTCTCTTTGTCGTTCAGGCCGGCCCGGGTATTGTCGTTGTGCTGTGTTAAAACCGAAGTATGTTGGGTGTTGGGCGGCGTTGGCTTACCCTGGTTGCCCTGGTTGTTATTGCTGGCTTCCTTTTTTTTACAGCCGGCAAAAACTGCCAGCGCAAGGAGCGGGAGTATAATTTTTTTGACCATAAAAGGTTTAAAATTGGATAAGCGAACTTTGGTTTGTAAAAAACGGCTGTAAGATAAGGATTTATAAACTTATTTTTCGAATAAGGTTATTCTGATAGTCTGCTACAAAGATATTTCCATCCCGGTCCACCGCAACTCCATAAGGATGATAAAAAGAAGCTGTTTTAGGATCGCCGTTTGCCGAGCCGCGTACGCCTGAACCGGCCAACGTGGTTACCATACCATCCGGGGTGATCTTCCTGACTTTGTTATTGCCGACGTCGGCTACATAAACATTGCCTTTTTTGTCGACTGCGATGCCGCAGGGATGCGAAAACGAAGCGGCCGCGCCTTTGCCGTCCTTGGAGCCGAAATTTTTTTTACCCGGTTTACCGGCCAGCGTGGTAACCCGGCCATCTTTACTGACCTTACGGATCATATTGTTGTAGCAGTCGGCAACATACAGGTTACCCGCTTTATCTATGGCAATGCCTTCAGGCAGGTAAAACGATGCCCGTGCGCCTACGCCGTCCTTTGCGCCGGGATTGTTGTTTCCTGCGATGATGGTTATCTTGCCCTCGGGCGTCATCTTTTCGACAAGGTCCTTGGCCCAATTGGTAAAGTACACGGAACCATCCCTGGCGACCGCAATACCATAAGGGTTATCTATTCGCCGAAGGGAGTCCGGCAGATCCTTCGTTTGAACTGCATCTTTTCCGGCGATAGTCGTTACTACTCCTCCGGGCGTGATCTTGCGCAGCAGGCTGTTATGAGTATCAGCTACGTATACGTTACCATCCGGACCGGCGGTTATCGCTACCGGGAAAAAGAACGAGGCCGATTCACCCTTGCCATCGGCCGCGCCATCCTTACCGCTGCCGGCGAGCGTGCTCACCATACCATCCCGGGTAATTTTTCTTATTTTATCGTTTCTTGAATCAGCTACATACACATTGCCGGATGAGTCCACCGCTATGCCCATTGGATTGGAAAAAGAGGCGTCCATCACGCTGCCATTGGCTGCGCCGGACTTGCCTGAACCAGCAAGGGTAGTTACCCGGAATGAATTATCTTTTTTGTCACAGGATGCTATGAGTGCCGCAGCCACCAGCAGTATGACAATGTTCCTTCTCAAAGCTTATTTGTTTTCAGCGTCTCCTGCCTGCGCGGGCTTATTACCGCCCTTATGCGACCCCTTCTTGTTTCTGAACTTATTCCGGTTATTATTCCGGCGTTTTTTAAACGACTTGTGTTCTTTAAATTCAGGCGCTTCGCCAATTTCAGGCGGCAATGGCATTTCCATTACGCTGCGGCCGATCAATTGCTCGATATTCTTCAGCTTACGGTTATCGCGTTCATTAACCAGGGTAATAGCGGTACCGGTGCTTTCTGCACGCGCAGTACGGCCGATACGGTGAATATAATCTTCCGGGTCAGCGGGCACATCGTAATTGATCACCAGGTCGATGCCCTCCACATCAATACCGCGTGAGAGTGCGTCCGTTCCAATAATTACCGGCAACTCGCGGTTTTTAAAATCAAGCAATATTTGTTCGCGTTCGGTTTGCTCAAAGTCGGAATGAAAAGCACTCGATTTGACATGTGCCGACTTTAATTCGCGGCTCAATTTTTTTACTTCGTCCTTAGTATTGGCAAAAATGATGGTGCTGGCATAACTGCCTTCTTTCAGCAGTTTGATAACCAGTTTCGTCTTCTGCTCATTATGGACTTTATAGATCTGCTGGTTGATGCCTTCGGCCGGTTGCGATGTAGCCAGGTTGATCTGCTCGGGGTTTTTCAGGATCGAACCAGCCAGCTTGCGTATAGGTGCGGGCATGGTTGCCGAAAACAACAGCGTTTGCCTATTATGTGGCACATCGCGGATGATGCGCATAATATCGCCCAGGAAGCCCATGTCCAGCATACGGTCGGCCTCGTCGAGAACCAGGTATTTGATATGGTCGAGCTTCAATACGCCCGATTGCAGGTGCGCAATCAATCTTCCCGGCGTACCGATCAGGATATCTACCTTGTTTTGTATCCCCCGCCGTTGCTGTTCGTAAACGATGCCGTCCGTTCCGCCATAAATAGCGATAGAGCTCAAACCCGTAAAATAAGCCAGTCCTTCGGCCTGCTGGTCGATCTGCTGCGCCAGCTCACGCGTAGGCGCAAGTATTAGCGCGGTGGTCTTGTGCCCCTCGTTAGCCTCGGCTATTTTATGCAGCACCGGAAGCAGGTACGAAGCCGTTTTACCGGTACCGGTTTGTGCGCAGGCTATCAGGTCTTTCCCCTCCATGATCAGGGGTATCGCCATCTCCTGTATGGGTGTAGGAGTCTGGTATCCCATACTTTGGATACCTTCGGCTAAATGTTCGTTGAAATTAAAATCCCGGAATGTCAAATAATCAAAAAATATATCCTCAAAGATAAGCATTTAGCGTGAACATTAGGCGCGCATCCGAACAAATGCATTATACTATCCGGCAATATACTTCCCGATAACGGGTATTTTGCTGAGTATAAATATCAGTAGGAACGATGCTGTGAAACAGGCCAGCGCCGTAAGAGGTATGCTTAGTATTGGGGCGCACAATTTATAGTTAATGCCCC
>JAFDZK010000259.1 GCA_018267005.1 Bacteroidota bacterium | reverse complement strand
CGTAAACCGTGCCAGGGAGATTGGGGTACGCAAAGTACTCGGCAGTAACCGCCCTCAACTCATCCTTCAATTTTTGGGTGAAGCTGCCCTCGTCAGCTGTTTTGCATTGTTCATCGCGCTGGCTGCCGTCCTGCTGGTTATACCGGCTGTCAACAATCTGCTGGATATTCGCCTTGCCGTCTCTGCCTTGTACCAGGGAAATATGATCTTTTTCCTTTTTTGTTCGTTGGTCATGGTAATTCTTTTAGCCGGGTTTTACCCTGCTTTCCTGCTGTCGGGCTTTAACCCCGTTGGGGTATTAAAAAGTTCGCTCTCCGCTCGGCAGGGAGGCATCTCGTTGCGGCGTGGCCTGGTTGTTTTTCAATTTTTTACAGCACAGGCTCTCATTATTGTTACCATGGTGATGGCTTCACAAATGAGCTACGTTAATACGGCCGATATGGGTTTTAACAAGGAAGCCATTTTAACCGCCGAGCTTCCGCAGGACAGCATCGGCTATGCCAAACGAGCTGTCTTGCTTGATGAATTGATGAAAATACCAGGTGTCGAAAAAGTGAGCTTCGGTACTGGTGCCCCTATCGGCGGTCGCTGGTTCATCGACCTGCGAACACCTGATAACATTGGTAAGGCGCCGAATATGATCATTGCGTATAAAATTAGCGACACAGGCTTTTTTAGCCTGTTTCATTTGCAATTTATCGCGGGCCGCCCCTATTACGACTCTGATACCGTCCGCGAATTTGTTGTAAGCGAAAGTGTCACCCGTAACCTGGGTTACAGCAACCCTCAACGCGCCATAGGGAAAAGGATTATCGTTAATGGCTTAAATCGGCCTATAGTAGGCGTCGTGAAAGACTTTCATACTGCCTCATTGCGTTTCAGTATGGTTCCCATCGTGATGACGACCGACAAACGGGCCTACAGCAGGGCCAGCATTAAACTCAATTTAGCGCAGGCAAAGTCTGCCATCGCCGCCATGGAAAAGTTATGGGGCAAATATTATCCCGACTTCGCCTTCACAAACAGTTTTCTTGACGATGATATCGCCGCTTTTTACCGACAAGAGACCCAATTATCGCAACTTTACAAGCTATTTGCGATCGTTGCAGTATTTATATCCTGTTTGGGCCTGTACGGACTGGTAACATTTATGGCGGTGCAGCGGAAAAAAGAGATCGGCATACGCAAAGTGCTCGGTGCACCCATCAGCTCGATATTGATGCTGTTATCACGTGAGTTTACTTTGCTGATCGGTATCGCGTTTCTTATCGCGGCACCCGTGGCCTGGTATTTTATGCATAATTGGTTACAACAATATGCTTACCGCATCAATTTGGGTCCCGCCCTTTTTCTAATGACCATTATAGGCTCAATCCTGGTCGCATGGGCAACCGTAGGCTATACGGCCATCAAAGCGGCGCTCGCCAACCCGGTTAACAGTTTGAGAAGTGAATAACATCTTAATAAGACCATTTATTTTAATTGAAAACTCATATATTCCATATTACCCTTTATGACACCGCATTCTTCGGGACCATTTTCGTTGGGCTAACTTTTGCTATGCTTCTATGGACCACTAAACAGAGCAACCGGCCGACAAACCAGTTGCTTGCGCTGGCCCTGGCAGCGATGGCTTTACGGATGGTTCATATTTTAGACCCTGGCATCCGCTTTCCGCTTCAATTTTTGCTGGCGCTTGGCCCGCTGATTTATTTTTACGTACTGAAACTAACCCGGCCGGATTATAAATTCAGCCGGAAGGACTTACTGCATTTCATCCCGGCGTTATTGGAGCCATTTATCCAGACAAGTCCGGTATTGCCGTTCCTGACATTTGTTTCCGTCGTTACCTATTTGTATTATGCTCATAAGCTGATCGAACGCTTTTACAGGCGGCTTAAATTTAGCGGCGGCGACCGGTACCGCAACGAGCTGCGCTGGCTGCAACGCTCACTGGCTGTCTTCGGTTTGTCGTGGTTATTATGGTTACCTGGTGCATTGGTTGTTTATTTGGGTTATCACGGGCAGTTAGTTACCGATGCATGGTATGTTTTAAACATCCTGTTAGGAGCAGTGATCACCTGGATCGGTGCGACGGCTTATTTAAGACCGGAAATTATCCCGGCGCAACATACGCCTGCAATTTTAAAGTCGCCGCCGCCAGTTGAGCTGAAACAAAAAGGCGCATGGCTAAAGAAAACGGTTAAAGAACACGGCCATTACCAGGACCCGGATCTAAGCCTGGGTTCACTGGCCGAAAAGCTTGGTTTGACAACCCATGAGCTGTCACGGATTATTAATACCGTCCTCAAGAAAAGCTTCAACGATTTTATTAATGAATACAGGGTGCGGAACGTTGTCGATAAAATGCAGGACCCAGCTTACAACCATATGAACCTGATAGGCATTGCCTATGAATCAGGCTTTAATTCTAAAACAACCTTTAACCGGGCCTTCAAACAGATAACCGGCAAGAACCCCGTTGACTATAAAAACGTCCTGAAAAAAGAAGCACCATCTTATAATTCGGGGCCTCATCCACGTTTTGCAAGCCTAATTTCGTACCAGGAAACCACACCGAAGTGGTCCCGGGAGAAATTAAACCGCAATTATATGTTTAAAAATTATTTCAAGGTCGCTCTGCGCAGTATGCGGAAAAGTATTGGCTTTTCCGTCATCAACGTAACGGGCCTCTCAGTAGGTATAGCTGTTTGTCTTTTGATCGTCTTGTATGTAAAAGATGAATTAAGCTTCGATCAATACAATACCGAGGCTCAAAATATTTACCGTCTGGATACCGACATTTTTTTTAACGACACCCAATTCAATTCCATGTTTAGCCCGGCGCCGTTGGCGCCCACGCTTAAACAGGATTATCCCCTGATCGCTCAGTATGTGAGGCTGCGGAATTTTGGTGATATCTGGATACGAAAAGGCAACCAAAACATACAAGACGATAATGCGGTATTTGCCGATTCCACTTTCTTCCGGGTATTTTCAATTCCCATGGTTGCAGGTAACCGGTTGACGGTATTGAATGAACCCAATACGATCGCAATCGACGAAACAACTGCCAAAAAATATTTTAACTCAACCGACGTCGTAGGCAAAACCTTGTACGTTGACAATCAATTAAACTGCAAAATAACGGGCGTGTTTAAAGACATCCCTCCCGAATCTCATTTTCATTTCAGGTTTATACGGCCGATGGCCGACATCCGCCGTAATGACCAGGGCGACTGGCTGAGCGATATTTATGCATCATATGTTTTGGTAAAGCCCGGGGTTACACAAGCATCTTTACAAAAACAGGTCAATGCCATTATTGATAGATACCTGGTAAAACAGGCACTGCAGGTGCTGCATCTTACTTCAAATGACCTGAAAAAGGGAGGCAACCACTTTTTGCACCCTGTAATCCCGCTTACAGCTATCCACCTGCACTCGAACAAAACGGATGAATTTGAAGCAAATGGCAATATTACCTATGTGTACATATTTTCAGTGATCGCAATATTTATCCTGTTGATAGCGTGTGTAAATTTCATGAACCTTTCCACGGCGCGTTCCGCCAGCCGGGCAAAAGAAGTAGGCGTAAGAAAAGTCGCCGGCGCACTACGGTCCAGCCTCATCGTGCAGTTCCTGACCGAATCCATTTTAGTAAGCTTCATTTCATTATTGCTCGCTATCGGCATTGCCGAATTGCTGCTGCCATTATTTAACCAGCTTGCGGGAAAACAGATGAACCTGTTCACGATATTTTCCTCCGCGCAGTTGCCGGTACTTATCTTACTGATCATAGTAATAGGCTGTATTGCGGGAAGCTACCCGGCTTTTTATCTTTCGTCCTTTCAACCGGCACAGGTATTAAAAGGCAATATTGCGAAAGGCTTTAAAAGTAGTCGGCTGCGTAGCGGACTGGTCGTTTTTCAATTCTTTATTTCTATCGCATTAATCATCGGCACCATCGTTATTTTCAACCAGCTTAATTATATACGCGACAAGGCGATTGGCTATAAGCGGGACCACGTGCTGGTGATCAATAACACCTATTGGCTTGGTAACCGAACGGAAACTTTCAGGCAGGAGATTCTGAAAATACCAGGTTTGCAAAATGCATCAATTGCTGAGTCGTTACCTACTGAAGCGACGCGCGACCGGAGCGGCTGGTCCAAAGACGCGACGCTGGATGCGCGACAGGTTACCATCATGACTAATTTTTTTGCAGATGAGAATTATATTCCAACAATGCAGATGAAAATGGTTTCAGGAAGAAATTTTTCATTGGATTTTCCAAGTGACTCATCGGGAGTAATTATAAATGAAACCGCCGCAAAACTGCTGGCATTCAAAGATCCGTTGAATCAAACATTATACCGTCCCTCCGGCAACGTAACTAACGGGCGATTCCCGACGAAAGCTTATCATATCATAGGAGTGGTTAAGGATTTCAATTTCAGCTCCATGCACAATAAAATAGGTCCTTTAACCATAGCACTGGGCGGTAATTATGGAAATATCGTTTTACGGGCCAATAGCCGTAATTTATCCTCATTGATCGGCCAGGTAGAAAGCAAATGGAAAAGCATGGCGCCTAAGCAGGCATTTAGCTACTCATTTTTGGATGCAGATTATGACAACATGTATAAGGCCGAGCAACGCACGGGAAAGTTATTCAGTACGTTCGCCTTGTTCGCGATTTTTATCGCCTGTCTCGGTTTATTTGGATTAGTCACCTATGCGGCCGAGCAACGTGCGAAGGAAATCGGAGTGCGTAAAGTTTTAGGTGCAAGCGTTGGCAGTATTGTTGCAATGCTTTCCAAAGAATTTACAAAACTGGTATTGATTGCCTCGCTTATCGCTTTCCCGGTATCATGGTGGGCCATGAATAAATGGCTGCAAAGTTTTGCTTACAAAATTAATATCAGTTGGTGGGTGTTTGTTGTTGCCGGCGCTGCGGCAATTATTATTGCGTTGGCAACATTAAGTTTCCAGGCCGTCAAAGCAGCGCTTACCAACCCGGTGCGCAGCCTCCGCTCAGAATGAGCCGCGACGCTTTAAAAATAAACAGTTTATGAAGATTGAAACGGCGTTCAAAACAGACTTGCGAAGTTTTGGAAACTTCGCAAGTCTTTCTGAGTGGCACTACTGCTTGCTGTTCTGCAAATTATCCACGCGATCGTAAAACTCGTTCTGTAGTTTCAGCGCATTCTCGTCGGCTTTAACCTCTTTCAGCGCTTTAACAAATGACGCGATCTCGTGATCGGTAATGAATTTGCCAAACTCTGTAGTAGCCTTGCCTCCCTCGCCGGCATAGTGGTTCGGGTAAGCTGCATACCACCAGATAGGCGTATACAGGCCGGGGATATTGTCCAACCGGTGCTGGTTGGCGCCCGACTGCGATGTTGCCCTGTCCATGCGCATCAGGTCGGGACGGTAATACAGCAGCACCGACGTTTCGCTTTCGCCGGCGTGCTCATCGCCGCGCTGGTCCGACTTGTGCATTTTATTGTATTGCGCCTGGTAATCCGCATCGCGATCCTGAGGCGCATAGAAATAGATCACATAATCGTGCCGCTTATTCAGGAACGACTGCATAAAAAAGCGAATAAACTCAGGGTTGCCGCCGTGGCCATTCAGGATGACAATCTTTTTGAAACCGTTGCGGGCTATTTCGTCGCAGGTGGCTTCCAGCAGCTTAAAGATCACGTCGCTGGGTAACGCAAACGTGCCCGGCTGGTGCCGCGCTTCGTTGATCTGGCCGTAAAAATAGTCCGGGAATATAACCGCGTATTCTTGTTTAACCGCATGCGCCGCCCACTCGCGAACGTGTATCAGATCGGTGCCGATAGGCGAATGCGGGCCGTGCTTTTCGAGGATGCCGATAGGCAGAATACAGGTTTTACCCGACTTATCCAGCGCGGCTTGCCAGTCGGAAGCGGTGAGCTCGTCCCAGCGGGCAGGAATATCCTGTGCAAAGGCTGAGCCGCACACAAAAAACAATAAAAAGAATAAATAGACTTTCATGATATCGAGAGATTTAGTTAATGGAAATGAAGTTAGAAATTGTAACACAGACTTACGAAATTTTAGAAATTTCGTAAGTCT
>JAFDZK010000258.1 GCA_018267005.1 Bacteroidota bacterium | reverse complement strand
TAGCGCGATCAGGGAAATTCAACGCATGGGTATCCCTTGCGTGAATTTCTTTTGCGACCACGTGCGCGAATTCAGAAAATTACCCGACGAATTCGGTGCGTTCAACAACAACTGGGTACCTGAATATAAGGCGGTCAAGTTGTACACGGATGCCGGCTATCCTTTCATCAACTTGCCTATGCCTATGTGGGTTGAACCCAAGTACCGTGTGCTGCGGGAAGAGGCCAACCGGCAAATTACCTTCATCGGCTCAAAAGACATGCAGCGTATATTACTGCTGGAACGGCTTGCGAAACAAGAACCTGCTATTCCGCTGGCCATTTACGGAGCCGGCTGGAATGATAGTGATAATGGTGCGCAGCCGTCTGAAATTCCGCCGGATTACACGCTCAAAAAAAAGATAAAGTTCAACAAGGATTTTATCCGGAACCAGGGCATTGCACCATTCATACGCAAGATCAAATACCGGAAAATGACGTTTGGGACGCCCGCTCTATTAAACGCCAAAACCCATTGCTCACCCACATTTGAAACCTATAACGAGTTGATAGCCGGCAGTATGATCAGCCTGGGCATTAACCGGTACGAATCGTTCCACTACCCCATTTACAAGCCGAACAGCTATTCAAGGCTGCGTGATATCGAGGCGCCAATGCTGGGTGCCTGCTACCTGACGGAATACACAGAGGGGTTGGAGGAATTGTATGACCTTGATAATGAGATTATGGCCTATTTAGACGCTGAAGACCTGTACATGAAGATCAAACAGCTACAGGCCGATCCGGCGAAGCGTAAAAGCCTGAAGATGCACGGTCAAAAAAAAGCGCTCGGTAAACACAACATTCCAAGCTCGCTGAATATTATTTTGCAAAGGGTAATACATTGAAGCGGATACATCTGTATTTCAGAACTCCACCGCCAAATGACCGGCTGCTTCCGGGCGACCGGCACCTGTTTGTCTTATTAAAAAAGCTCTTAAAAAAAGAACGAACCAGCGGCCTGAAAAAAGTCTTTGTTAATCTTGTGAAAGGTTTTGACGAACTGGGGCTTGATTACGATATTAATTGTTCCTTCAAAAAAATAATGCCTGGCGAGTCGGTTGTTGTGCTTGGCGATGGCAAATATGCGCTGCAGGGGTACGATAAATCCAACAAGATTATAGCCGGAATAGGGTTGATGACCAACCCGGCCGAATGGCCCGACGTGTTTGAGCAGTACCCGGTCGCCGTTTATTTACAGCATTCTGAATGGGCCAAAAATATTTATGCGCGGGCATTCGGCGCTGAACGGTGCGGAATATGGCCCGCAGGTATCGATTCAGATAAATGGGCTCCCGGCAAAAAGAATAAAAACATCGACGTGCTTGTTTACGACAAGATCATGTGGAATAAGGAGCACACGCGGCTAAACTTAAAAGCGCCCGTTTTAGACAGGCTTAAATCCCTGGGGCTGGCTTATCGGGAAATCAGCTATGGCTCTTATACGGAGGAAGAATACCGCACACTGTTGGAACAAAGCAGCGCTATGATCTATTTGTGTGAGCACGAAAGCCAGGGGTTTGCCTTATGCGAGGCGCTTTCGATGGATGTACCTGTGCTGGTATGGGACCAGGGATTCTGGCTAGATCCCAATCGCCTTAAGTGGGGTGAAGTCGAGCCGGTACCCGCAACATCCGCCCCTTGCTTTGACGAGCGCTGTGGCATGCGCTTTAAAGACATAGCTGAGTTTGATGGTACATTCGACGAATTTTGGACAAAGGCAAAAAAGCATGCCTTTAAGCCGCGCGATTATGTGCTGGAAAATCTTACACTCAAAAAAAGCGCCCAAAAAATGCTGGAGATCATAACATCCATTTATCCATGAGGATATTGCTGATCATGGATCCCGGGATCCCGGTACCACCAACGGCGTACGGGGGACATGAACGGTTGGTTTACCTCTTTGCCGAAGAATACATCAAAATGGGCCATGAGGTGACTGTATTGGCAGGGCCAGGTTCGCATTGCAGCGGAACAACGGTAACATTTGGCGTAAATGACCTGAACCGCTCAAAACTGCAGCGATACAGGGAAGTGCTGTTTGTATGGAAGTATTTGCGGAAAAACAAGAACAATTTCGATCTGGTGCACAACTTTGGCAGACTGATCTACCTGCTGCCCATCCTGAACCATTCTATAAAAAAGATCATGACCTACGGCAGGCCGGTAGCCCAAAAAGGTATCAAAATGATCACTTCCCGCCGAAATCAAAATTTGATCTTTACGGCCTGCAGCGATTATTGCGTATCAACAGGCGATGTGGCAGGTGAATGGAAGACTATCTACAATGCGATCGATTTCTCACATTATAACTTAAAAGAAAAAATCGCAGAAGATGCGCCGCTCATGTTTTTAGGTCGGCTGGACCGTGTCAAGGGCGCCCATACGGCCATCAAAGTAGCCAAAGCAACAGGGAATAAGCTTATCATTGGCGGAAACGTATCGCATACGCCCGATAACTATGCCTATTTTAGGCAAGAATTGGAACCGCAAATAGATGGCGTTCAGATCGTTTATCATGGCCCGATGAATGACGAGGAGAAAAACAAATACCTCTGCATGGCTAAGGCGCTGCTTTTCCCGATTGAATGGGACGAACCGTTCGGTATGGTGATGGTTGAGGCTATGGCCTGCGGCACACCTGTTATAGCTTTTAACCGCGGCTCGGTACCCGAGGTTGTTACCGAAACAACCGGCATTATCGTTCAAAATGCTGATGAAATGGCCAAAGCAGTGAAATCGGTTACCACTATCGACCGCAAAACCTGCCGGGAAGAAGCAAGGAAAAGATTTGACGTGCCGGTCATAGCCGCCCATTATTTAAACCTCTTTGAAGAATAAACGTATCGTCATTATTTCGTCAGGGCAGCCATCACTAAACCCGCGCATGGTAAAGGAAGCGGATGCGCTAACTGAAGCGGGTTATGATGTAACTGTTTTGTACGCTTACTGGAACGACTGGGGTACCCGGCTGGATAAGGAAATGATCCCGACGAAAAAATGGAAAGCGATCCGCATCGGCGGCGACCCGGTTCAAAAAAAAACAGCATATTTTATCAGCAGGCTGATCCATAAGGCAGCCCGGAGCATTAACAGGTCATCCGGCGGAAAGCGATTTGCCGAACTTGCCATAGCCCGGTCGAGTTATTTCTTGATGCGTGAAGCAAAAAAATACCAGGCCGATCTGTACATCGGCCATAATTCCGGCGCTTTGCCGGCAACAGTAATAGCAGCCGAAACAAACAAAAAACCCTGCGGATTCGATGCAGAAGATTTTCACCGCTTTGAAGTGAGCGATGATCTTGACGACCCCGACGTAAAATTGAAAGCACTGATCGAAGACCGCTATTTCCCACGGTTAAACTACCTCATCGCGAGCAGTCCGCTGATTGCCGAAGAATACCGGAAATTATTCCCGGAAAAAAGCCCGGCCGTTATCCTGAATGTTTTTCCTGTCGACGGAAATGTTCCTGAACCGGCCTTCAACCCGCACAAGCCTTTGAAACTGTTTTGGTTCTCGCAGACCATCGGCCCTAACAGGGGACTGGAGAACATCGTCAGCGCTTTGCAAAATTTGCCGGACATACCATTTGAACTGCACCTGCTTGGGTACCTTCAATCCAATTTCCTTCCGGCAGAACAAAACCTCAATATTTATTTCCACGAACCGGTTTCGCCCGGCGAAATATCGTTGCTTGCCTCACAGTTCGATATCGGAGTTGCCGCCGAAAACAATGTTCCATACAACCGCGACATCTGCCTGACCAATAAAATATTTACCTACATGCAGGCCGGCTTAGCTGTGGTCGCGAGCGATACTTCAGCCCAAACCCAACTGATGGCTATGTATCCCGGTATTGGCAGTATTTACAAAAAGAACAATGCTGCCTCGCTTGCTGACGTTTTGCTGCAATACCACCAGGACAGGGAAAAATTGTTGACAGCCCGGAAAGCATCGTACGACCTTGCAAGGCAAACATTGAACTGGGATATGGAGAAAAAGAAATTCCTGGAGGTAGTTGACAAAGTACTTGGTCAAAATTGAACAAAAGGGTACTGATCATTTCGCCGTATTTCCCGCCTTCAAATGCAGCCGATATGCAGCGCATTCGGATGAGCCTGCCTTATTTCAGCGAACTTGGATGGGATGCCGAAGTGATTACCGTCGATCCGAAGTACTCTGAAATGCCAAAGGACGAACTACTGCTGCAAAGCCTGCCGAAGGACATTAAAATTCACTACGTTAAAGCATTTAACAAAAAATGGACCTCGCTTTTGGGGTTGGGAAGTATTGCACTGCGGTCACTGTATTTTTACCGGAAAAAAGTCAGCCTGTTACTCAAAAATAACCATTTCGACCTGGTATATTTTTCGACCACGCAATTCCCGGTTTGCATCCTTGGAGCTTACTGGAAAAAAAATTTTAAAGTGCCTTACGTGATCGACATGCAGGATCCCTGGCATTCGGAATATTACCGGGATAAACCCAAAGCGCAGCAACCCCGCAAATATTGGTTCTCGTACCGCATGAATAAATACCTGGAGCCTAAGGCTATGAGAAACGTCGATGGATTGATAAGCGTATCCCCAAATTACATTACCGATTTGGAAGCCCGGTATCCCGGCATAAAAAACATTCCGGCGGCAACCATTACATTCGGCGCATTCGACGCAGATGTGCAAATAGCCAAGGACAATGCCGGCAAGTTTGCTCCGCTGCTCGACCCAGGAACGATCAATGTAGTTTATATCGGCCGGGGCGGTGCCGACATGCACCGGTCGGTATCCATGCTGTTTAGTGCTTTTAAAGACGGCCTTGAACGGGAACCGGAACTATTTAACAGGATCAGGCTTTATTTTATCGGAACGAGCTACGCCCCGGCGGGACAAGGTAAACCGACTATTCTGCCCTTAGCCGAACAAGTGGGCATCGAAAACTATATAATCGAACTGACGGACCGTATAAGCTATTACCATAGCCTGACAACTTTACAGCAGGCGGATGCTTTGTTTATTCCGGGTTCGGACGACCCCAAATATACGGCATCTAAAATTTACCCCTGCTTGCTAACCCATAAACCACTATTGGCTATTTTCAATCCAGCCAGCCCTGCTATCGGTGTTTTAAAGGAGTACGGCGTTAGGAACGTTTATGGTTACGATATGGATAAAAAGGCAGAAATATATCAATTTCTTGTAGAGGTAGCCGAAGGCAAATTGCCCGTTCCGGCTTACAAGGCCGATGCCATTGAAAAATATTCAGCACGTAATATGACCAGGATGCAATGCCGGTTATTCGACGAAGTGATACATGGGGAAAATTAAGCGCACCTTCGGCTTTATATTGAATCATCCGCTCGGAAACAGGCATCCTGTCCGAAGTTTATGTCGTTTTTTGACCTGGCAGGTTCAAAGTTCCCTGCAGCCGTCCCGGTTTTTTATAAAAAAATTCACCGGCCCGGTAAAATTCTATGCCAGGAAAGGTTTGACCGGCATCACGGGGAATATCTATACGGGCCTGCATGAATTTAGTGACATGGCCTTCCTGTTACATTTTTTAAGGCCGGAAGATACATTTTTTGATATTGGGGCCAATGTTGGCTCATACACTTTGTTAGCCTCGGGTTATTGCGGCGCAGATACGATGGCGTTTGAGCCGGCACATTCCACATTTGAAATATTAAGCAGAAACGTCGCGCTTAACCAGCTATCTCATCACGTTAGGCTGATCCATGCCGCGGTTGGTGCATCGGACGGTACGATCGCGTTTACTTCAGACGAAGATACGACCAATCACGCCGTGGCGGAAGGGGAAAAGCCGTCCAAAGAGAGGGTCGTTCAAATTCCCATGGTTACAATTGACAGTGTCGCGATAGCAAATCCTCCTTCGCTTCTGAAAATAGACGTCGAGGGTTATGAAACCGAGGCGTTAAGAGGAATGAAAAACACACTGGATAACCCGTGGCTCAAGGCGATCATTATCGAATTGAACGGCAGCGGCGGAAGATATGGGTATGACGAAAAGGACATCCATGAACTGCTGCTCAGCAAACGGTTCGAACCCTATCAGTATGAGCCTTTTAGTCGCGCGTTGACCCCACTGTCGTCCTTTGGCAGCTATAATACGATCTACTGCCGGGAT
>JAFDZK010000257.1 GCA_018267005.1 Bacteroidota bacterium | reverse complement strand
CCCTCATGCCCCTTCACCACAATATCATAGCTTAGAGATAAACCTAATCCCGTTCCCTCACCTGTTGGCTTGGTAGTGAAGAATGGCTGCATGATCTTTTCTTTAATGCTATCGGGGATGCCAGTTCCATTGTCTTTTACTGAGACGGTCACCGAGCCATTTTCCTTAGCTGTGCTTATCTCCACAGTTGGCTTATAATCAGCCCCGGCCGTTTTGGATTTTTGTTGAACTGCATAGAACGCGTTATTGATGACGTTCAACGTTACCCTCCCAATGTCTTGTGGAACGACTTTCACTTTTGGCAACTGCTCATCGAAATGAGTGATCAGTTCCGCATTAAAGTCTTTATGCTTTGCACGCAAGCCGTGGTAAGCCAGGCGCAGGTATTCGTTGGTGAGTGCATTCAGATCGGTTGGCTCTTTTCGCCCGGATGATATCCGGCTGTGCTGCAGCATGCCCTTGACGATGGCATCTGCACGTTTGCCGTGATGATTGATCTTTATTTCATTGCGTTCGATGTCGGCTGCTATCGCTTTTGCTTCTTCAATATCACCTTTGTCTAATTCTTCCTGCAACTCAACCAGCATTTCACGGTTAACGTCCGAAAAATTATTGACGAAGTTAAGCGGGTTTTGTATCTCATGTGCAATGCCAGCAGTGAGCTCACCCAGTGAGGCCATTTTCTCGGATTGGATCAGTTGGGATTGGGTTGATTTAAGATCTGAAAGGGTTTTTTCAAGATTATCCCTTTGTGACTTTATCTCCTCTTTTTGCTCAGACAATATATTGTTCACTATCTGCTTTTGCCGGTTATTGCGGTAAAATATCCCGGCCAATAAGATAAGCACCCCAATGCCCGCTAACAATACATAGGTCCGTATCCTTGTTTGGATAGCCTCTTTTTCTTTTTCCAGTTCTTGCGCATGGATTTGTGACTGAAATGAGAGTTTTTGAAAGGCGGCGAGGCTTTTTGTTGTGGCTTGATAACTGCTGTCTTTGGCGGTAAGGGCAAGTCCCTGGTATTTGTAAACACTGTCGATGTTCCCCGCTAATTTATAACTCCGATACAAGTTTTCATAAGGCTGGTCCAATGCCCTTGAACCGATGGCTTTTAATGATTCAATTGTTCTTTTTGCATAGTACAGGCTGGAATCTTTTTGTCTAATGGCAAGATAATAGTTAGTCAGGTCTCTATAGTTTAAAATAACCGCGGCGTAGTTTTTTTCTACAACAGCGCTATATATTGCTTTATGAAAATACCGAAGCGCAGTAACGGCATTGCCTTTCTTTAGATAAATTTTGCCCATACTTTCATAAACACCGCCTAAATATTTTTTATCGTTGGTTTGCTGCATTATTTGTTCAGCATCGCGTTCTAAAACCAAAGCCGAGTCTATCCGGTTAAGCGCTATATATACATTTCCCAGATTCATATCTGCGAGGCTGAGCCGGTGGTTATCCTGCGCCGCTGTTCCAAGTTGTTTAGATAGCTTATACTCGGCTATTTGCCGGACGGTGTCGTTTGTCCTGCCCATCAAATGTCCCAGAATTAGGTGGATACTTGAAAGAATCGAAAGGCGCGTTTCGTGCGGCTTAAAACGCTTACCGAAGTAAAACCATGCATTGGTTTCATTTGCCTGGTTTTCTCCCAGCATAATCGCTTGTTGCAAACATTGAAGGGATTCCGGGAACTGATTCTGATGCATCAGTATGTAACCTTTTCCGGTTAAAGCTGATGCTTCATCCAGCGGGCGATTAGCTTTTTTTGCCAGTTTAAAGGCCTGGTCATGAAAATACAGGGAAAGTTCCCGGTTGATTTCAGAGTAACTCCATCCCAGATCTATCAAAATGGAAAAACGTGCAGAGTCTGTATAAGCCGTTTTCAAGCGTTTCCTTAAGCTGTCGATATGGCTGTGCTGCGCTTGGCCCAAAGCAGGTATCAGCAGAAGTAGTAATAGTATTTTAATGTATTTTTTCATTCCGTTAGTTTATCGGTAGTGAAATTGTAAACTCCGATCCTTGACGCTCTATGCTATCAAAACGTATACTACGGCCATGTACCTTACCGACAATAACATAACTTAATGATGGCTTCCGGGCGGTGCCTTCAATGGTTGGTTTAGTAGGGAAAAAAAAAGGCATGATCTTCCCCTTTATGCCATCTGGGAAGCTGTCGCAAAAGAGTTGTCTGATGATGGCTTTAATCATTGTGATCGGCTTGATTATGCCATCTAATCTAATCACTAATACTTACCTATCCAAAAAACAGTTTAAGTGATTGTAATAGACAATTAGGACATTCTTCGACCAGTCGAGGATTTCAAATTCTTTTGGTGTTTTCTCGCGCCGACGCAACGCTCTGGGCCAGGGCTAAGCGTAAGCTCAGTTCGTGTGACTCTAACAAGTATACTGAAAACGGAGAGGTCAGAATATCAGCGTTCAAGACCCCAAATCATATTGATATTCGTATAGAAGATACAGGCGCCGGGATGTCAGAAGAAATATCCTCGAAGTTATTTACAAACGCGACTGTATCTACGAGGGGCTCCAAGAATGAAAAAGGCAACGGATTGGGGTTATTGCTGGTCAATGAGTACATTCACGAGATCGATTTGTAAGCCGGCTAAGCCTTCGGCAAAGTGAACCAAATAGTTGTTCCTTCATGTAATTCGCTTTCGACGCCAATATGTCCGCCATGTTGCTCAATAATTCCCTTCGAAATATACAGTCCCAATCCAATTCCAGAATTATTCTGATCGTCTTCGACACGAAAATATCGCTCGAATATAAGCGGCAATTTTTCTTTAGGGATACCGATGCCAAAATCCTTGACCCTGATTTCTAATGTTTCCACAAGGTCATGAATCGTTACCACAACTACCGTATAAGGCGGGGAATATTTAATTGCATTTGAAAAGATGTTATTAACGACCTGCTCTAATTTAAGCTTGTCCGCCTTTACAAAAACTTCCAGGTCGCCTAAAAGGATGAATTTACGGTCATTGTTAGTTGTTAATATATCAATACTATCCCTTAAGATTTCAGCAATCGGGAAAATTGTTCGATGAAGCGGTATCGTTCTTGCTGCAATTTTGGAACTTTCAAAAATATCGCTGAGTAGTTTTGCCAGCTTGTCTGTTTGGGTATATGCCTTTGCAATGAAGAACCGGGCTTTATCGTCTGCCCCTAATTTTTCTGTAGTTGTGTTATTTAGGTATTGTAATGCGGCCTTGATTGTTGTTAGCGGGGTACGTAGTTCGTGAGCCGTAATATTGATAAAATCATCTTTTTTGTTGAGCCATTCATTAATCGTTGTGAATGAATAATCGAGGGATTCTGCCATTTTATTAATATTATTTGCCAGTGGCCCTAAAATCTCCTTGTCCTTATCCGCTACAGCGACTTTATAATTACCGGAGGCGATTGCATCAGTAATGGTTTGTATGGCATTAAACCGGAGATTACTGAGTATACTGTCTTGTTGTACTTTCCGCCTAAAGCGTACCTTATCAAAATAAGTTAATTGTAAACTTCTGCGATAATAATTCGCAGTCAAAATTCCCGCTCCTGTTAAAAGGATAATAAATATTGGTACTAAACCCCATGTAATTTTCCATTGTTCATCTCGCTTTCGTAACAATATTAATTCTCGACCTTTCATTGTTTGAACGATGCGCCTAATCTTATCCATTTTGGACTTACCTTCGATAATCAGGGCTGCTGTAACGGGTTTCTCTTCTCTAACTTGCATAACATCGTACGAAAGGGTTGAAAATGTTTCATCGATGATTGGTATAAGTTCCTTGAGTGTTTGCTGCTGCGCGTGATTATCTGACGTTAGAACTTTTATTTCCTTAAAAGTTGCCGGAGCGACCGCTTGAGAGTATAAATAAGGCTGCAATGTTGAGGTATCCTTTGCAATCAGGTAACCTCTTACTCCCGTTTCGGCATCTTTTAATGTTGACAGCAGCAGTTCAAGTTTGTCAATCACATCGTATGTGTGTTGTACCCAATGTTCTTTCTTTCTTGCCTGAAAAATAACAGCTAATGATAATAAGGTGCAAACGATCAAAAAAATGACTGACCATCTAAAAGAAATAGTTATCTTCCTGACATAGTTGTTCTTCATACTGACCGATTTATGATTTTGCATGGAAGTGGTTTAAGCTTAAAAGAGGGGTCGTATAATTAAACTACAATCGTCCGATGCTTTTGGTTTATTGCTACCCCTGTAATATAAGATCAAGCGGTAAGTCATTAAATGATGGTGCGGGGAAACTAAGGTAGATTAGCCGTATTACACCGCAATAAATCAAAAACGCCATTCCCGCTTACCAGAGTGTTGCATCGATTTAAGACGCAGCCAGGAGCCTTAAATCTGCTAAAAAGGGGTTCGAAAAGCCTGCCCTACGGGCTATCAGGGGCCTTCTGCGACAGATGAAGCCTTTTTAAATTCCCTTGCACATCGTGAGCATAACCCCCTGTAGCATACGCAGGATCGTGTACAGCCTAATTTAAATCAATCTGTTTTGTAGGATTAATTTTGACTTAAGAATGTGCTCTAAGACGATCCCAAAATTTGGTATTCTGTCCATATATTGAACTTATATTTGTCAGTATGAACACCAGAAACCGCTATCGTTTTTTTGTCACTATTTTTTTGTTGACCGCCATTCTATCCGCAACTGGTTTTAGTGTCGTTGGTCAGGCAACCGCGCCAGTTGAGAATTGGTGTAGTAAGCCGCTGCGGCCAGGACTTGAAAACCTTAAAGAGATCAAAACCTGCAAAGCATGGTTTAAGGTTTATGACGTGGGGCACGACACCTACGCAATCGATGAGCCTTATAATTGGGAAGAAACGATTGCCTACCTCATACTAGGTAAAGACAAGGCTTTATTATTTGACACTGGCATGGGTCTTGATACCATTTCATTAGTGATCAAGGAATTGACTAAACTGCCTATTATTGTGCTTAATTCACATACTCATCCGGACCATATCGGCGGTAACAACGAGTTCAGCGATATTTTTGCAATGAATACCAGGTATACCCGGATCAACGCAGCTAAGGGTTACCCTCATAATGATGTAAAATGGGAGGTTAGTCCGGCCTCATTTTGTATTGCTAGTTTACCGCATGAAGACACTGCAAATTATCATATAAAACCTTTTAAAGTAGCACAGTTCATTAATGAAGGCTTTGAGATCGATCTTGGAGGAAGAACAATAAAGGTGATTGCCACACCCGGGCATACACCGGACGCAATCTGCCTTTATGATAAACAGGCAGGTTATTTGTGGTGCGGCGACAGCTTTTACGAGGGCCCGATTTTGCTGACCGGTCATGGCACAGATCTGAGGGCCTATCAACAAAGCATAAACAGGATGGCCCAATTGGCGGCTAAATCGACACGCGTACTGCCGGCTCATAACCTCCCAATCGCCAAACCAATTCTTTTAATACAAGCCGCGAAAGAGTTTAACCAAATAGTATCGGGAATGAAGAAAGGGAAGCCCGGGGAAAATCACACATTGATATTTGATTGCAATAAATTTTCGTATCAAATTGGCGAAAGATATCTCGCGCAATTACGCCATTAAAGAAGAATTACTATTTTTGTTACATTTTCTGTTAGCTGGAAGTACGGCTTGAACGAAATATTTCCGTCCAGTGGGGTCTTCCAGCAGGCCCCCCCGCGAATTAATAGTTGAATTTAAAAATAAAACCACCGAATCTTTTAAGACCTTTGGCTTTAAAGGCAGCCTTTAAGGGAAACTTAATTGTTGGCAACAATAATTTGCTTAACATAACATCTTCGTATTTAATAAAAGGAAACCCGAAGGTGTCGAGTGAGTTTATTCAGAAGAACGCGGCTCAGCTCAGGAAAACTTTAACGGCTGGCCGCGTGGCCAAAATGAACAGTTTGAGTTTGTAGCTGCCGATAGCCATAAATCAAGATCCTCCGATATCAGGCGGCTTTTGCGTGATATTGAGTTCCAGGCTTTGGGTAACGAGGTTTATTTGATCGGCCGGTATAAGCATAATGTGCCGGCAGATCTGCAGGGGTTGCGGGGGGAGTTTCCGGGGCTGTCGTTGTCGTATCATACGGCGCATCGGGTGAAGGGGATGACTTGCGATTTTGCGATTTTGCTGGATGCGGATTCTGGGACCTTGGGTTTTCCGTCGGAGATCGCGGACGATCCGTTGTTGGATTGTTTGTTGCATGAGGGGGATTCGTTTGAGAATG
>JAFDZK010000256.1 GCA_018267005.1 Bacteroidota bacterium | reverse complement strand
AAAATCGGTGTAATCGCAAACAAAAATCGGTGTAATCCTTTCAACAAAATCGGTGTAATCCTTTCAACAAAATCGGTGTAATCGCAAACAAAAATCGGTGTAATCCTTTCAACCCGATCGGTGTAATCACAAAAAAATGAATAAACCCATCATATTTTCGATCGACGACGACCCGCAGGTGCTGCGTGCCATTGGCCGCGACATAAGGGCGCAATATAACGCCGACTATAAGATCATCAGTAGCACTTCCGCATCGGAGGCGCTCGACCTGCTGACCGACCTGAAGAACGGTGGCGATACCGTGGCCATGTTCCTGGTCGATCAGCGCATGCCCGAGATGGAAGGCGTCGACTTCCTGCAAAAAGCGATCAAGACATTCCCGGTGGCGAAAAGGGTGCTTTTAACCGCTTATTCGGATACGGAGGCAGCCATTAAAGCCATTAACGACGTGCAATTGGATTACTACCTGATGAAACCCTGGAATCCACCCGAGGAAAAATTATACCCGGTTATCAGCGACCTGCTCGGCGACTGGCAAAGCGATTACATCCCGGATTTTAAAGGCATTAAAGTGATAGGTTACCAGTTTTCGCCCAAATCGCACGAGATAAAGGATTTCCTTGCGGGCAACCTTATCCCCTACCGCTGGTACGATGTAGAGAACGATCCCGAAGCTAAAACTTTGCTGGAAACGAATAAATTAAAAACCAGCGATCTGCCGTTGATCATTTACGAAGACGGGAGCTGCGCCACAAAACCTACCGTCCGGCAAATTGCGGAAAAGACGGGCCTTAGTCCGCAGATCAAAAATGAAATTTACGACGTGGTGATCATCGGCGCTGGTCCTGCCGGACTTGCAGCGGCCGTTTATGGTTCGTCTGAAGGGCTGAAGACCCTGCTCATCGAGCGCCGAGCGCCGGGCGGGCAGGCGGGTACCAGCTCGCGTATTGAAAACTACCTCGGTTTCCCTGCGGGCCTGAGCGGCGCCGACCTCACCCGCCGCGCCATCAGCCAGGCTACAAGGCTGGGCGCCGAGTTCTTGTCGCCGCACGTGGTAAGGGATATCCGCCAGAAAGACGGCTACAAAACGATTGTGCTGGACGACGGCCCTGAGATCATCAGTCGTTCGATCGTGATCACTACGGGAGTCGACTACCGGAAACTGGAAGTAAAGGGCGTCGAAAAATTTACCGGGGCCGGGATTTACTACGGCTCGGCCATGACGGAGGCCAGCGCCTGCAAAGGCAAAGATGTGTTCGTTATCGGCGGCGGCAATTCGGCCGGGCAGGCGGCGATGTACCTGTCCAAATTCGCCAGGAAAGTGCACATCGTCATCCGCAGGGAAGACCTTTCGGCTACTATGTCGGCCTACCTGATCAACCAGATCGGCCAGACATCCAATATCGAGGTGTTACCCAATACCGAAGTTTGTGAAGCCGATGGTATCGAGTGCCTGGAAAAACTGGTGCTCGTCAACGTTAAAACACAGGACAGAACCACCCATGAAGCCAGCGCAATGTACATTTTTATCGGCGCCAGGCCCTACACCGATTGGATAAAGCTCGACATCATCAAAAACGATAAGGAGTTTATTGAGACGGGCCGTAACCTGGCCGCGTATGACGACTTTAAAAAAGTTTGGAAACTAAAGCGCGACCCTTACCTGCTCGAAACCAGTTGCCCCGGCGTTTTCGCTGCAGGCGACGTCCGCGCAGGGGCCATGAATCGCGTGGCGTCGGCGGTGGGCGAAGGTTCTATGGCCATCAGTTTTGTGCATAAGTACCTGGCGGAAGTATGATGAATATCGGGCATCGGATTTCTAATTCAGGTGATAAGTTTTTCATACATAATCACGCTATCTTTATTCCTTTAAATTTCTTACCATGGAAGAACAGATCTGTAAACATCTCCAGGCCATAAAGCACCTGAAGCAAGCAAAGGAATATGTGTGCGAGGAATGTATCAAAACGGGGGGCAGTTGGGTTCATCTGCGCACCTGCCAGGAATGCGGCGCAACGCTCTGCTGTGACAGTTCGCCCGCAAGACACGCGTCCAAACACGCGCATAGCACCGGCCACCCGGTAGTAGCCTCGGCCGAGCCCGGCGAACGCTGGCTTTGGTGTTATGTGGACGAAGAGATGGTAGAATATTGAGGAAGCCGGATGTTAGAACCTGGTGGCGGGCCGAAAGACCTTGAGCAGCCGGCATCCTGAAACAAGAAACCGCCGCCCGGCAGCAACCCGCTTTGCCGGACAGGCGGAATTCCCCTCATGTTAGATCTTCAAAGATCACGAACTGACGACGATTTGTTCGTCAAACAGATACTGCATTTGTATCGAGCTCTCCAGGTCATCAAAGATTTTGGCGCCCGGTTCGGTGCGAAGAATGATACCTTCGCTGGTTTCGATATATTCAACCCTTGCGCCGTAGCGCCATTGCATCAGGTGGTAATTCCAGGTTATCGTTGTTATACTGGCGCCCTTTGTCAGCAGCCCGATCACATCTTCCGTGCTTGTTTTTACCCCTTTCCCGAAACCACCGGCGGTACTATGCAGGAATACATCACTGATATAATCCCTCTGGAACCGCTTTTGCTTCCAGATTCCGGATATATAATAGTCCCAATGTTCCATCCTCATTTAGTTAGACGGAACTAAATTAAGATATAAAAAAACAAGAAAACACCGTGAAAAACACGGTGTTTTCTTAAGGTATTGCGTGTCAGAGCGCGGCCTCCGGTTCGTTGTACATTTCCACCTCATCGGCGCTCGGGCCATAGCTGCCGGGAATAGCAACATCCAGCAAGCGCAGGTACACGCCTAATTGTGCGCGGTGGTGCACGATCTGGCAAAACGAAGCGCGTATTACTTCAAATTTACTCTGCGTAAAGTACACATGGTCGCCGCTACGCATTGTCCAGGGTTTTTCAAGCTCTTCGAGTATGGCGTTATCGAGCGCAGCTTTGCCTGTAGCGTATGATTTTTCAAAAAAGTCAAGCAAAGCCGCATTGTCGTTTATCTCGGGTTCGCGGTGTGTGCTGGTAGCAAAATCTAATTCGTCGTCGCAAACCGCCATTTGTACCCACGAGCCGACGTCGGCAATATGGGTTGCCAGGCGGCGGATGCTCATGCTTTTTGGATGCGGCTGCCAGTCGTACCGGTCTTCGGGTATGCGCGAAAGCATTTTGCGGGTGGTTTCCGCTTCATTCTCCATTTCCTTTGAAAGCAATTTGATGATGTCCATAACGTTTTGATTTTAAGTTTATACCTCAAAGTAACGGATGGTCGATGACAGCCCTATGTCAGCATGTTTTTTCGGTAGAAGAAAAACATTATGCCATCTTATCGCTTTATATAGGGCAGGCCAGGAAACCTTTTACCTGATGAACATTGCAATAAAACCCGGACACTTTTTTTCGAAGTTTTTTTATCGTTATTTTACTCATAATGAGCGTATTTTTTATAACTTTATCTCGTATTAACACGTTAAACGCGAGTTACGAATCATACCAGCCGATCACAATGAATAAAACCAAAACCTTTGAGGCGTTTTGTGGAAAGACGTCCTGTTTTTGTACGGGCAACGAAACTGTAGGCGCGGGCTCTTGTCATTGCTTTTTTACCTTAAACCGACTTGATAAATTAATCTTTTAATTACTCTTGTAAAACCTTTGCTCATGGAGCAGCGCGAGAAGGAAACCACTATGACCGACAGGGAATTTTTAAAGCATATCCTGCATAAACAACAGATAACTGCGTCTATACCTGCCAATAAAGAAATAGCTGCCTGGGCATTACAGGTTATACGCTTGCTTTACCCCGAGCAGTCGAACAAACTATACACTTTCGTCGATCAGCTCGAATCAGAATTCGCGAGGCTCGAGGATGAACTTTGTGCCCTGCTGGACGCCACGCGCGGCACACATGCCGAAAACAAAGAGCTTGCTAAAACATTCTTTGACGGATTGCCCGACCTGTACCGCATACTGAATACCGACGTTCAGGCTACGTTTGCGGGCGACCCGGCCGCCAAAAGCGAATTTGAGGTTATACGCGCCTATCCGGGCTTTTTTGCCGTAACCTTTTACAGGATAGCCCACGAGCTTTATAAGCTGGGCATACCGATCATTCCGCGTATATTGACGGAATATGCACACTCCAGCACCGGTATCGATATACACCCGGCTGCAGAAATAGCCGATCATTTTTATATAGACCACGGTACCGGCGTAGTAATCGGTGAAACCTGCAAAATTGGCCGGCATGTAAAGATATACCAGGGCGTTACGCTCGGCGCATTGAGCGTGGTTAAAAAGCCCATGCATGCCAAACGCCACCCGACAGTAGAGGATCACGCAGTGATTTATGCGGGGGCTACCATACTCGGTGGCAAAACCGTCATCGGCGAGGGAAGTATCATCGGCGGCAACGTATGGCTTACCAAAAGTGTGCCGCCATTCTCAAAGGTATACCATACACACGAGGTGAGCCTGCTGAAGGAAAAAATAAAGGAATGACATTTTACTTATAACATTTGAAGTTGTTGGCAGCGTTGAAGTATTAAACTGTTGCAACCATTACAACCTCTGCGACTTCTATAACCACTACATCTAACTACGAAAACATGGCCGGAATAATTGATCTGATAGGCAATACGCCTATGGTTGAACTGAAGAAACTGAACCCTAATCCCAATGTAACCATATATGCGAAACTGGAAGGCAATAATCCCGGCGGCAGTGTAAAGGACAGGGCCTCGCTGAATATGATACGCAGCGCTCTTGAGCGCGGCGATATTTCACCCGCCACCAAACTGATCGAGGCTACCAGCGGCAATACAGGTATAGCGCTTGCTATGATAGCCTCCCTGTTCGGCCTGGAGATCGAACTGGTGATGCCGGCTAACTCCACCCGCGAGCGCACGTTAACGATGGAAGCTTTCGGCGCCAAAGTGGTGCTGCTCGACGGTATCGAAGCGTGCCGCGACTACGCCGAGGCAAAAGCTGCTACGGGCGAATATTTTATTCTGAATCAATTTGCCAATCCGGATAACTACAAGGCCCACGTAAAAACCACCGGCCCTGAGATATGGCGCGATACTGAAGGCAAAATAACTCATTTTGTAAGCGCCATGGGTACTACCGGCACCATTATGGGTTGCTCCAGGTACTTTAAAGAGCAAAACCCCAACATCCGCATCGTTGGCTGCCAGCCTACCGAAGGATCGTCCATACCTGGTATACGCCGCTGGCCCGAAGCTTATCTGCCGAAAATATTCGAGCCTGCCCGGGTTGACGAAGTGCGGGATGTAACGCAGGACGAAGCCACCCAAATGGCACGCAAACTGGCTAAGGTCGAAGGTATATTTGCCGGTATGAGCAGCGGTGGCGCCGCCCATGCAGCCGTTAAACTGGCTTCCGAACTAAAGGAAGGCGTTATCGTATTCATCTGCTGCGACCGCGGCGACCGTTACCTGAGCAGTAACCTGTTCGGATAGCGGTTATCCACAATCCAGCTTTAGAAAATAGTGTTTTTTATCCCATTTGTTGAAAAAATTAACATAAAATACCAAAAAAATATTAGTCTGCTAACCCGATAGAGTTTATATTTGTATCAGATTCATATTATCAATCTAACACACACCTCGTTCTTTATGGTTTAATTATGAGTTCAGTTAATTATTGAGAAGAAGAGAGAAAGCCCCAAACTTTCTCTTTTTTGTTTTTTTAGAGCCTTGAATGGGAGCAAGACTTTTCGAAATGCCGGCTGATCACCGTTTCAGTTTCGACGCGATAAGCATATCCAGTTGGTCAAGACTTTGACCGAGGTACGAATTGTCGCCCGATATTTTCGATAAGGTAAACCCGCCCTCGATCATGGCGATCATCAGCGACGCAAAGCCTGCGGAATCGGCATCGGCCCTGAATTCGCCCTGCGCCTTACCCTGCTGGATGATGGCAGAGATACTTTTATGCCAACGGGCCAGCGCATCGTTCACCCTGTCTTTTAATTGCGAATGGGTATCGTCGGCTTCGGTGCCCATATTAACGATCGGGCAGCCATCGCTTAACACGCCGGACTGTATGCCATTGCGATAAACCTGTATAAAAGCCTTTAGTTTACCCGTAGCTGAACGCTCCGTCAATTGCATCTGCCTTACCTGCTCGATCAGTTGCGACATGTTATGGTCGAACGCCGCCAGTGCAACCTCATCCTTGTCCTGGAAATTGCCGTAGATAGAACCCTTGGTTAGCCCGGTTATCGCGGTCAT
>JAFDZK010000255.1 GCA_018267005.1 Bacteroidota bacterium | reverse complement strand
ACCAAAGCATGAGATAAACGTTCCTCAACAGGCCCTTTTCGCCATTCCTCGTCTTTTACAACTTCCTTGCCTTTGGCTTTTACGGTTTCAGCAAATTCAACCAGGCGCTCAGTAGCATCCGGCCGGCGATTCAACAGAACATCCTCGACATACTCCAGCAGGTCTTTAGGTATCTCTTCATAGACCTCCAGCATGCCGGCGTTTACGATACCCATGTCTAAACCGGCCTTGATCGCATGGTACAAAAAGGCCGAATGCATCGCCTCGCGCACCACATTATTGCCGCGGAACGAGAACGAAATATTGCTTACCCCGCCGCTCACTTTGGCCAGCGGCAGGTTTTGCTTGATCCAGCGGGTGGCTTCGATAAAGTCGACAGCATAATTGTTATGTTCTTCCAAACCGGTAGCAACGGTCAGGATATTGGGATCGAAAACGATATCCTGCGGCGGGAAACCGATCTCTTTGGTAAGAATACCATAGCTGCGTTTGCATATTTCGATCCGGCGTACCAGCGAATCAGCTTGCCCATTTTCATCGAATGCCATCACAACAACCGCCGCGCCATAGGTCAATATTTTGCGGGCCTGTTCCTTAAATTTTTCTTCGCCTTCTTTCAGCGAGATCGAATTGACAATGCCCTTACCTTGCAGGCATTTCAGACCGGTTTCGATCACCGTCCATTTGGACGAATCGATCATGATGGGCAATTTGGCAATATCCGGCTCCGAAGCGATCAAATTCAGGAATTTGGTCATGGCCGCTTCCGAATCGATCATGCCCTCGTCCATGTTCACGTCGATCACCTGCGCACCGCCTTCCACCTGCTGGCGGGCAACGGTCAGCGCGCCTTCATAATCTTCGGCCAATATTAACTTCGAGAACTTGGGCGATCCGGTAATATTGGTACGCTCCCCGATATTTACAAAATTGGTTTCGGGTATGACGTTTACCGCCTCCAAGCCGCTCAAACGCAAATAAGGCTTAACCTGTGGGATAGGCCGCACCTTGCCTTTGGCAGCTTTTTCGGCGATACAACGTATATGGTCGGGCGTGGTACCGCAGCAACCGCCGACGATGTTCACCATACCCGATTCGATAAAATCTTCGATAAAATGTGCTGTTTCATGCGGCATCTCGTCGTAGCCACCGAACTCGTTTGGCAAACCTGCGTTCGGATAGGCTGAAATAAACACATCGGCTTTTTCAGACAATTCTTCCAGGTGCGGGCGCATTTCTTTGGCGCCCAGGGCACAGTTCAAACCTACCGACAGCAGGTTGGCATGACGTACTGAATTCCAGAACGCTTCCACCGTCTGGCCCGAAAGGGTACGTCCGGAAGCATCGGTGATGGTACCGGAGATCATAATGTCGAGATTCGGCCCCCCTCTAAATTTTCCCCCAAAGGCGGGAGACTTTTTTAATTCGTCTTCATACCGCTTAATGGCGTATATAGCCGCTTTGGCGTTGAGCGTATCAAATATGGTTTCGATGATCAGCACATCTGAGCCGCCGTCGACCAGGCCGCGCACCTGCTCATAATACGCTTCGGCCAGGTCATCGAAAGTTACCGCGCGAAAACCCGGGTCGTTGACATCCGGCGACATGGAAGCCGTTCTGTTCGTCGGGCCGATAGCGCCTGCAACAAAACGCGGTTTTGAAGGATCTTTCCCGTTATATTCATCCGCAATTTCGCGGGCGATTCGTGCGCCTTCGTAACTCAGTTCATAAGCCAAATCTTCCATGCGATAATCGGCCAGCGATATACGCTGCGTGCTGAAGGTATTGGTTTCGATGATATCCGCACCGGCGTCCAGGTATTCCTTGTGGATGGCCCTGATGATATCCGGGCGCGTTATATTCAACAGGTCGTTATTACCCTTCACATCAGAAGGGTGGTTTTTAAAGCGCTCCCCGCGAAAATCTGCCTCGCTCAATTGATACCGCTGTATCAGCGTACCCATTGCGCCGTCAATTACCAGTATACGTTTTTTTAATTCTTCCCTGATGTTCATTTATGATTACACCGATTAGTTTTCGATTACACCGACAATAATTACACTTAGATAATCGGTGTAATCGTTTTCAAAATCTGTGTAATCTTGTAAGATGCTTATAAGAAAAAGTCGTGTTAAATGACTCCCGCTTATCTGTCCCATCCTTCTTGAGCCGGATGAGTAGAACGTAGCACCTTGTAAGCACAGGTTGCTAAGACTTCGCAGGGTCTAATCCCTCCGTCTTTCTCTATAAGCCACGCAAAATTGCATAATAAGTGCGTAAAATCAAAATGAGGGGTACGGGCTTTGTGTAGCTATAGTGTCAATTTGGGAAAGCTATTTTTTTCTCAATATAACAATCCTGATTTTTCCCTTGACATTCTCAGGACTAAAATCATTCGTGTCTTTCTTGAAAACGTTGTAATATAGAGTATCAGATGCTGGCAATGTATCTTTGAAAGCTTCGAACTGATTTGGCGGATAACCGGTGTTGTAGTTTAACACATCCTCGCCAAATCGTGAATGTGCCGGGTTCCTGGCAACCCAGTTCCGTCTGTCCCCTTTATCATCAACAATAATTCTGTAGAAAATATCGGTACCTGTATCTTTTGATGTTGTTAAATACCAAAAGCCGGTGCGCCACGACGATTCAACCCATCCTTTCAAAGGCTTTAACGCATAAGTGGTATCATGATCAAACCCATTATAAGTTAAAATAACATCACAAACGTAAGTTTTCCTTTTGATCGCTTCTTCTTTAGTATTCGACCACCCAGGTAAATGATCGCTGCCATTAACGATATCACACTTAAAAGTATCTACGTGATTGCTCAAGTTGCAAGTAATGATTATACATGCTATGGAAGTTATTCCGACCCATTTAAAAGTTTTTTTTAAATAACTAAGTTTAGGTTTTTCTACTTCCACAGTTCAAATCTATTATACCATTAGAATTTTAAAGAAATGAAATGTTACAGTAATTAGTTTTAAACACCTGTTTCCTTTCTCCGTAAAGAACGCCAACTTCGCAATCCGGCAAAAACAATTATGACCACACATTATAAAAAAATAGCCTCCGAACTATCCATCAGCGAGAAACAGGTAAGCACTACCGTGGGCCTGTTGGATGAAGGCGCTACCATTCCGTTCATTTCCCGTTACCGCAAGGAGCTCACCGGCAGCCTGGATGAGGTGCAGGTAGCCGCTATCCGCGACCGCATATCACAATTACGCGAACTGGATAAACGCTGTGAAGCGATCATTAAATCGTTAACCGAACTGGGCAAATTAACGCCTGAACTGGAAAAACAGTTGAACGAGGCGGAAACGATGGTGGCGCTGGAAGATATTTACCTGCCTTACCGACCCAAAAGGAAAACCAGGGCCACGGCTGCCCGTGAGAAGGGACTTCAGCCACTGGCAGACCTGCTGCTTGAACAAAACCGTATTGATCCGGAAGTAGAGGCTGCCAAATATGTTGATGAAGAAAAAGGCGTAAATAATGCAGAGGAGGCGTTAGCCGGAGCAAGAGACATAATCGCCGAATTCATCAGCGAGCATACCGATACCCGTACCAAAATGCGCGGACTCTTTTTGGAGAAAGGCACGTTTAAATCAAAGGTGGCGCCGGGAAAAGAAGAAGCCGGTATTAAGTACAAGGATTATTTCGACTGGTCGGAACCGGTAAAAACTGCGCCTTCTCATCGTACATTGGCCATGCGCCGCGGCGAAAAGGAGGAAATTTTATGGCTCGATATTGAGCCCGAACAGGAGCTGGCCATCGAACTGCTGGAAAAACTGTTCCTTAAAGGCAATAACCCAGCCTCGCAACAGGTACAACTCGCTATACACGACGGTTATAAGCGTTTGCTGAAACCATCGATGGAAACCGAAATACGCCTTCACACCAAAAAGCTGGCCGATGAGGAAGCGATCCGGGTTTTTGCGGAAAATGCGCGCCAGTTACTGATGGCTGCTCCGCTTGGACAAAAACGGGTGATGGCCATCGACCCTGGCTTTCGCACCGGTTGTAAAGTAGTGTGCCTGGACGAGCAGGGTAAGCTTTTGGAATATACAGCCATCTTCCCTCATACCGGTGCAGGTGGTGCAAATGAAGCCGCCAAAACAACCCGTCACCTCGCTGAAAAATACCGGATCGAAGCTATCGCCATTGGTAACGGTACCGCCGGACGCGAAACCGAACTCTTTATCCGCGGGCTGAATCTGCCGGGTATCGACATCGTAATGGTAAATGAAAGCGGCGCGTCGATCTATTCGGCGTCGGAAGCGGCACGCGAGGAATTCCCGGATAAGGATGTTACCGTTCGCGGAGCGGTATCTATCGGTCGCCGTTTGATGGATCCGTTGGCTGAGCTGGTAAAGATCGACCCGAAATCGATCGGCGTAGGCCAGTACCAGCACGATGTGGATCAAACTAAATTACAAGCCAAACTCGACGATACGGTGATCAGTTGCGTAAATGCCGTGGGCGTTGAGCTGAACACGGCTTCGAAACAAATACTGGCCTATGTGTCGGGCCTGGGGCCGCAACTGGCGCAAAACATTGTAGACTATCGTAACGCCAACGGCGCTTTTCGCAGCCGCGACCAACTGAAAGAAGTGCCGCGCCTTGGCGGTAAGGCCTTTGAACAGGCGGCCGGATTTTTACGGATTCACAATGCCGGTGACCCGCTGGATGCCAGCGCGGTACATCCCGAGCGATATACTTTAGTGGGGCAAATAGCTAAAGACGCCAAATGCTCGGTAAAAGAATTGATGTCAAATCCGGCGCTGCGGAAAAGCATTCCATTGCAGCGTTATATAACGGATGCAGTCGGTTTGCCTACGCTAAACGATATTATGGCCGAACTGGCTAAACCCGGCCGTGACCCGCGCGAGCAATTCGAAGCCTTCAGCTTTACTGAAGGCGTGAACGAGATCGGTGACCTGAAGATCGGCATGAAACTGCCCGGCATCGTGACCAACATTACCAATTTCGGCGCATTTGTCGATATCGGCGTTCACCAGGATGGACTGGTTCACCTGAGCCGGATCACTAATCGTTACATAAAAGATCCCAACGAGGTATTAAAGGTCCATCAAAAAGTGCAGGTAACCGTGGTCGAACTGGATCCGGCGCGTAAACGAATTTCTCTTTCGATGAAGGAGAACGAACCTAAACCAGCGCCAAACAAACCGCAACATAAACCTAATCCGGCAAATAACCGCAAGCAGGAAAGCCCGGAAACGGACATGGCGATCAAGCTGGCTGCACTCAAAGGAAAGTTTAAATAAAGAATACCATGCAATCTGGCCATCGTCGTTAAGCTCCTTCGGAGCGACCTGTTTATAGAAATCCCATAGCCAAAATAAAACGCTCCGCCAGGAGCGTCCTAAAAAGAACAGGCAGCACCTGCGGAGCTGTACATTATTTAATAAAATTAATTTGTAAACAAGGCGCTCGTAACGGAGCGTCGGAGTAGAACCTATTCCAAAGTAATCTGCCTCCTGATGCTTTCTTCCAGTGAGATAAAAGTCTCGGTGCGTTGTATGCCTTTTACGCTTTGGATATGCTCGTTCAATACCTCGCGCAGGTGGTTGGTGTCGTGACAAACGATCTTGGCGAAGATACTGTAGCTGCCGGTGGTATAGTGCAGTTCCACGATTTCTTTTACTGCCTTCAACTGTTTTACCGCCTCGTGGTATTGTGAGCCTTTCTCCAGGTAGATACCCAGGAAAGCGGTTATATCATATCCCAGCTTCTGCGGGTCGACCTCCAGGCTGGCGCCTTTGATGACCCCCATTTCCTCTAATTTCTTCATCCGGACGTGGATTGTTCCGCCGGAAACGATCAATTCTTTTGCGATTTCGGTGTAGGGAGTAGTCGCATTTTTCATCAATATCGATAAAATCTGGATGTCGAGATTATCAATTTCTAAATTTTGAGCTTTTCTCTGGGACATAAATTTGAATTTCTGTATTCAAATACAAGTTTAATTAAAATAAAACTAAAAATGCAAATATATTATTGAAATATTTGCAAGAAATTGACAACCCCATTAAATTTGTGATAAGCAATCGGAAATAAGATTCCGTTCTTTGATAATAAAAAACAATGTTGGGTGGTGAAATTTTTGGCAGACACACCTCCTTGTCCCGGTGGCGGAGAGCATGGGAAATCGGCCTTTCGGCTGACTAACCACTCCTTGAAGGTTCGACCCCTTCCCCAACAGCAGTTTAAGTCCTAAGTCCTAAACCCAAAGTCGAAAGTCAAATAAGACTCTGGACTCAAGACTCAGAACTTTAGACTAAAAAATGTAGG
>JAFDZK010000254.1 GCA_018267005.1 Bacteroidota bacterium | reverse complement strand
GATAAGGTGATCCATGCGGTTAAGGATAAAATGACGGATATCCAAAAAGGCTTGCCGTCAGGCGTCAGCTTTCATATCGCTTACGACCGGAGTGAACTAATTGAAAACGCTATCGGTTCGGTGAAGCATACCCTTATTGAAGAAATGATCACAGTTTCTATTATAGTCATCATATTTCTGTTTAGCTGGCGCAGCGCTTTAAGCATTATCATTCAGATCCCGATCACGATAGCAACCAGCTTTATCCTGCTCAATGCATTCGGAATATCATCCAATATCATGTCACTCACGGGTATTGCTTTAGCTATCGGCGTAATAGTCGACAATGGCATTGTCATGGTCGAGAACTCACATAGGAACATATCCATCGCACAACAAAAAGAAAAGTTATGACCACAACAGAACGAATCAAGATCATAGAAGCCTCCTGCAAGCAAGTGGCGCGGGGTGTGTTCTTTTCTACCGTTATTATTGTTGCATCGTTCCTGCCGGTATTCCTGTTGTCAGGACAGGAAGGCAAGCTATTTGGTCCGCTGGCATGGACAAAAACATTTATCCTTGCTATTGATGCTATCCTGACAGTTACGCTTGCCCCTGTGCTTATTTCCTTTTTTCTAAGAGGTAAATTAAGTTCAGACGAACGCAATCCATTGAGCCGATTTTTAGAAAGAGTATACCGGCCAGTTCTTAACTGGTGCATGACCTGGCGAAAGATAACAATAGGTATTAACATCCTCGCATTGCTTATAAGCGTACCCTTATTAATCAGCCTGGGCACCGAATTTATGCCGCCACTCGATGAAGGCACTATTCTTTTTATGCCGGTTACGCAACCTGATGTGTCCAATACCGAAGCAAAGCAATTACTACAGGTGCAAGACAAAATAATTAAAAGCGTACCGGAAGTAGCCAACGTTTTAGGTAAAGCAGGCAGGGCAAATACAGCCACCGACAACTCACCTATCAGCATGACTGAAACGATTATCCTGTTAAAGCCCAAAGACCAGTGGCGCAAGGGAATTAAGAAAGAAGACATCATCAACGAACTCAACGCACGGCTGCAGATACCTGGCGTAGTGAACGGTTGGACGCAGCCTATCATTAACCGTATCAATATGCTTTCCACAGGCATACGTACTGATGTCGGCCTTAAAATATATGGGCAGAACCTGGACACGATTTATGCTTTGTCTAACCGGATGAAACAAGCCTTACAAGGAATAACCGGTATAAAAGACCTGTACGTTGATCCGATCACAGGCGGAAAATACCTAGACATACAAGTGAACAAGGAAGCGATTGGAAGGTATGGACTAAGCGTAGATGATGTTAACGAAGTTGTCGAAAGCGCATTGGGCGGAATGAATGTAACTACAACCATCGAAGGCAGGCAAAGATTTCCCGTAAGTGTCCGCTTTGCGCAGGATTATCGAAGCAACCTGGACGAGATCAAAAGGACATTAGTTCAAACTGCCAATTATGGCCCGATACCCTTATCCTCGGTTGCCGACATCAAAATCAGCGACGGTCCCGCCATGATCCAATCGGAAAACGCATTGCTTCGGGGAACGGTTTTATTTAATGTGCGCGACAGGGATCTCGGCAGTACTGTAAAGGATGCACAGAACAAACTCAATAGCCTTGTAAAAACACTGCCCAAAGGTTATTATATCGAGTGGAGCGGACAATATGAGAATCTTATTCGTGCCGAACATACTCTAAAGCTCATCCTGCCGATTGTGCTCGTTATCATTTTTGCATGCCTGTATTTTGCATTTCATTCGGTACGAGAGGCGTTCTTTAGCCTGATCAGTATTCCCTTCGCACTCATCGGCGGAGCATATATGGTTTACTTTTTCGGTGTGCATTTGTCCGTTGCTGTTGCTGTCGGTTTTATTGCGCTGTTTGGCATTGCGGTAGAAACAGGTATTGTAATGGTCATTTACCTGAACGATGCCATGCAGCAACTGGTCGCATTGAAAGGCAATTCAAAAGAGACAATCAACAGAGAGGATCTGCATAACTATGTAATGCAAGGTGCAGTGAAACGTTTACGGCCTAAACTTATGACGGTGTGTGTCGCTTTGTTCGGCCTTGTGCCGGTATTATGGTCGACAGGTACGGGTAGCGATGTGATGCGGCCTATCGTGCTACCGATGATTGGCGGGGTACTCACTTCTTCGACACATATTCTATTAGTAACGCCACTGATCTTTTTGATGGTAAAAGAATACGAATTAAAAAAACGTGGCAAACTCGATGTAATGGAAGTAAAGGAATAATAAAATGAAAAAGAAATTTCAAATTATATACACACTGCTCATTGGCTTTGCGAGTATGACTGCAAATGCGCAGGTACAGCGTTTGCCCTTAGATAGTGTTTTGGCGCGCATCAGGATCAACCCTGCCTTGCAGGCCTACGATTCAAAGATCAGGGCGGAGAATGCCTATGCAACCGGCGCGAGAAACCTCGAAGCGCCAAAGGTCAGTGCGGGACAATACCAGGTTCCTTACCAGCTTAACCCAGGTGCAGGCTCCTTTATGGTAGAAGCAGAGCAAATGTTCACAAACCCTGCAAAGCTCCGCGCCAGGGAGGATTATATGAAAGGAACGGCTCAGATGAATGCCGAGGATAAGAATCATCTGAAGAATCAATTGATCGCACAGGCCAAGCAATATTATTATGAGGTAGCGGTACTTGAAAAAAAACTAGCCTTAGTGCAAAACACACAAAGTTTATTCGAATATATGCTTAAAGACGCCAACATCCGGCTGACCTATGGCAAAGAAAAGCTGAGTAATATTTATAAGATCAAAGCTGATTTGTTTGAACTGGACGATACCCGTGAGCAATTGAATAATGCGATCAGCCAAAGGAACATTATGCTGAATACGTTGATGAACAGGGATAAGCAAACTGCTTTTACGGTTGATACGACCATCGTTTTAAAAGATTATGAAACCGCGATAACCGATACGTCCAGCCTTGCGACTACGCGAAGCGATATAAAAAGGATCAGCCGCAATATTGATTTGCAGCAATTGAACGCTAAAATAGAATACAGCAAACGCAAGCCGGATTTTGGTTTGCAGGCTGCACACATGTTTAGCTATGGAGGGCAGCCTGATCAATATATTCTCATGGCATCGGTTACTATTCCTATTGTTCCGTGGGCGTCCAAAGAATATCAGGCAAATCTAAAGGGCATCTGTTATGAAACGCAGGAACTGGAACAGAAGAAAATGGATATTCTCAACCAGGCCGAAGGCCAGTTAGCCGGGTTTAGGTCAGACATGAGAAGCAAGAAACAACAGCTAAAAAATTATAACGAGAACATTGTTCCTGCCGAGCAGAATGCTTATAAAACTGCGTTGCTTGCTTATGAACAGAATACAGGCGATCTGCCATCCGTATTGGAAGGCATCAAAGATTTGCAGACCGCCAGGATGAATGCTTTGGAACGCTTGCAGGAATTAATCACAATACAGGTAGCTTATGAAAAAGAAATGGAAATTTATTAAGCTCTTGATAACGACATTAGTAGCTGTTGCTTTGATGGCAAGTAGCTGCTCGGATAATAAGCGTAAACAAGAGCAGGCACACGTGCAAAACTCAGTTAAATACACCTGCCCAATGCATCCGCAGGTATTGGAAGACCGTCCCGGCAATTGCCCTATTTGCGGAATGGCCTTGATAAAAAAATCAGGTCAGATCAGCGAGGGTGCCGGGATAAATTTGAATACAGTTCTGCAACCGGTTAATTCATCGGTCATTTCAGATGTTCCAGCTATCGTGCCAGAAGTAAAAGAAATGCCGGTAGAAATTAAAGCTGATGGTTACCTGGACTACGACACGCGGATGTTCAATAATATCGCTTCACGATATTCAGGCAGGATTGAAAAGTTATATATAAAATATGCCTTCGAAGAAATACACAAAGGCCAACTCATGATGGACATTTACAGCCCTGATATGGTGACAGCCCAACAGGATTTGGTTTTCCTGGTTAAAAACTCGCCCCAAGAAACAGGGCTGATCAATGCGGCAAAACAAAAACTGTTATTGCTCGGTATGACGGATGCACAGGTAAGACAGGTTATTAAAACAGAAATTCCTTTTTATAGTTTGCCTGTCTATAGTCCTTATGAAGGCCATGTACATGACATGTCGCACAGCCAAATGGGAACCACGATGGAGGTAGATAGTCCGGAATATTTGGAAAATAACCGGCCTTTGACGATTAGAGAAGGCATGTATGTTGAAAAAGGGCAAACCATGTTTAATGTAGTTGATCTCCATAAGTTGTGGGCTATCATTAAGATTGATCCTTCAGAGATCGCATTAGTAAAATTAAATCAACAGGTAACGATCACTTCGCCGGACCTGCCAGATATGAAATATTCGGGAAAAGTAAATTTTGTGGAACCTGTGTTGGAAAACAATGATAAAACGACAAGCATCCGGGTTTATCTCGATAACATGGATCACAGGTTAAAAGTAAACAGCCTGGTGAGAGCAACGATACAAACAGGGCAGGCCAAAGGCATGTGGGTGCCACGCTCTGCCGTATTGGATTTAGGCCAGAGAAAAATAGTGTGGCTCATGCATGAGCAATTATATGAAGCACATGAGGTAACAACCGGAATCATTATCGGAAACCAGGTACAAGTTGAAAAGGGTCTATCGGTCACAGACAGCATTGCATCCGTTGCTCAATATTTCAGAGACAATGAAAGTTTTATTAAAACACAAGATCATGAATAGCCATCAATTATCAACTATGAGGAAAATCCGATTGCTACCATTTGCAATAATGATCATTACTGTGTTTTCAGCGTGCAAGCAAAAGTCACAGTCAATTGCAGAAATAGAAAATAACCAGGGTAAGGCATATTACACTTGTTCAATGCATCCACAGGTATGTGAAGACCATCCCGGTAATTGCCCGATATGCGGCATGAAGCTTATTAAGGTTGAACTTACCGGCTCAGGAAATGCTAACAACAGGATAATTTTAACTGAAGCGCAGATTCGTTTGGCCGGTATCCAAACGGATACTGTGCGTAAAGAAAACACGGCCGATGAAAAGACATTAACCGGTACAGTAACTTTTAATGAAAATGAAACAAAAGAAATCAGTGCAAGAATTGCAGGCCGGATACAACAGCTTTTTGTCCGAGCCATAGGTAAAAGGGTAGCTATCGGCGAGCCCATCTATTCCTTATACAGCGAAGACTTGTTAACAGCAGAAAAAGAATATCTATTGGCAAGGCAACAGCAGAGTGTTTTGCACAATCCTGATGTGGACTATAAGCAACTGATTGATGCTGCTGAACATAAACTGCAATTGTGGGGCTTATCAGCCCAGGAGATCAAAAATCTTGCTGTAAGCGGAAAAACATCTTCGACTGTAAATATATTAAGCACGGTCAATGGTACGGTAAGCGGCATTGACGTGCATGAGGGTGATTATGCGACAGAAGGCATGACCATATTCAAAGTAAAGGACTTAAATAATTTATGGGTAGAGGCACAACTCTATGCAAGTGAAACAGGTAATTATAAACTCCGCGAAAACGTGAAGGTGTCATTCCCTGACCTCGGTGGGCAGGCAATTAATGGTTCGATGGAATTCATAAATCCCGAATTGTCTGAAACATCCAAAGTAGATTTGATCAGGATCGATATTCCCAATCCACAAGGATTGATCCGTCCTGGAATGCTGGCCTATATTTCTATAGCCAGCGGGCAGAAAAATACATTGGCTGTGCCGGCTTCGGCTGTTTTAACAAACGGAAAAGGAAGTATGGTATGGATAAAGAATGCGGATGGTAGTTTCTCTTCAAGAATGGTTAAGTTGGGCAGCGGGAATTCCAATTATGTCTCAATTGTTTCTGGGTTGGAGTACGGCGAAGTAGTAGTCAGCAAGGGAGCCTATCTCCTAAACAGTGAGGCAATTTTTAAAAATGGAGAAGATAAAATGGACATGGGGAATAGGAAAATGTAAAACGGTTTTGAGTTTATCGAAAAGATTCCTGGCGAGTGTGATATAAATATTTATAATTCTTTTAAAAACTAATATTATTTTAAATCATGAAAAAGTCAGTTACATTGGTATTCATCACAGTATTGATAGGGCTACTCTATGCCTGCAAAAAGGATACCTCCAAAAACGTTTCGCAAAGCGAGGTGTATAATCCCACACCGACCACAATCCAGTATCCGGATTTTGTAAAAAAATCCATTAGCGACATTAAAATTCCAACTGACAATCCTTTAACTGTCGAAGGCATTGCACTGGGAAGAAAGCTTTTTTACGAAAAAATGCTTAGCA
>JAFDZK010000253.1 GCA_018267005.1 Bacteroidota bacterium | reverse complement strand
ACATCGGGTTGTTACGTTATTATATGCGGCAAAGGATACCGCGCACAATCATGCGCTGGTGCTGCAGGAGTTTATCGCGCATCACTTTTCTGAAACATGATCTGCCGGCCCTTGTTATACATAACGCTCCAAACTATGAAAAAGATAATTATTGGCGGCATACTTGCAGTAGCCATATCGGCTCTTAGTTGCCGCGCCTCCTATTCACAAAACAAACCGATCAACCTCATAAACGCGCACGATTTGGTGATCGACGGGCAAACCATCAATGGCGGCGATGTGCCTTGTATCTGGCTAAGGCACTGCAGCAATATCCGTATCACGCATTGCAAGCTGATGAATTCGTCGACCTTTGGAATTTACATAACCAGTTCTTCCAACATCCAGATCGACCATAACTACATAGCCAAAGTTTCGGCCGGAGTTTATGTTGAGGACGCCCCGGACGGCCAGGTCAGGGTTACTAATAACGACATGTTGAACATGATCGGTCAGCCATATCATAAGGACTTCGTGCAATTTAACCGCGTAAACGGCGCCAATAATCGTATCTGTGACAACAACCTGGAAAATATACAAGGTGAAAGCAACCCGGAGGATGCGATAAACCTGTATAAATGCAACGGGTTGGATGATGACCCGATCATTATTTCGGGCAACAGGATCAGGGGCGGCGGCCCGAGTATGACAGGTTCGGGTATCACTATCGGCGACCAGGGCGGAAACAATCAATTAGTGGAAAACAACATTTTGGTGAACACCGGGTGCATGGGTATACAAATAGCAGGAGGCACCAACATGAAAGTGCTGAACAATACTATTTATAGCCGGGCATTCCCCTGGTCGCATGTCGGGATGGGTTATGGCAACTACTCGGGCAAACCAAGCAACAATATTATAATGAAGGGGAACAAAATAAACTGGATGTCGGGCTGGCCAAGGGATCAGTATAACGGTACAAAAACCCGCCGCTTCGATGTGTCGTACCAGCGCAGCGCGGTAAGCAAACCCGAAGGGTGGGAAGATAATATCCTGAACGCACCGATCGATTCAACTATATTACCTGAGAAGTTGTTGAAAAGACATGAAAGGTAAAAGAGCCGACAACGGGATTCGAACCTGCGACCTAATCATTACGAATGACAAACCACTCATTGTAAGCAACTCAATATCAACTTATTATATCAACGATTCCATTTTCAGGGAAGCATATGGGAAACATTTACACGTAGCTGGCATTATAGACTATAAGATATAAACGTCAGAATATCAATTACTTATTACTAAAAGACCAATTCATTGGCAATGAATTGGTCGTCCTATATTTGATCTTTTTGGTTGTCGATCAATGCATCCCTATTGATTTGCACTCTTGTCTGACCTAATACAATTCTAACATCGTCATTACCTGTAGCCGTCAACGTATCGAGCACAGGTCGCTGATCAACAGTTGTGTTTCCAGTCGATTCTACTTCACTTGTCTTGTTAGACTCAGTATTTGTGCTTTCAGGGGAGTTTATGCGGCTGTCGAGTCCGGCATCTCTGTCATCAGTTGGTTCTAGGTCTTGGTTTTTATTTTGCATAAGTATTTGGTATCGGACGCAATATAGCAATGAAAGAGGATCGGCGGATGTGGAAAACTTTTTATTTTATTTTTATTAACTCACAGTAATATTTTATTATTTTTGACCATCGTTCTTTGACAGTGTTTTGGTTGTTTGTCTAAATAGAGTTCAACTGATAGCCTTTGGGCAACCCTTTCGAGGGTCCTTTACCAGTAGCGATAAGCGATTCCACGTTCCCGCAAACGTAACTACAAGTCAGAATCAATTCAGGTAGAGAAACCGCAGATCATCAATACAGAGTGTTTTGTAGATGAGAGGCAAAGATATTAAGAAGTGTTTACGAGAACATCGACTTACGTATTTAGTAACAGACAACATTGAATGGCAAGGACAATATTGTCCTGTTAACTTAATCAATATAGTTATGGCCAGGAAAAAACAAAGCCAAAACACGGATCGCTTGATAGAGATTATCAACGAGATCCTTGAGAGCCGGTGTTCTCTATCGGGGAGGGATAAAAACCTCACAAATGCAGTTGATAAACTTGGGCTGCTGAAGAAAAAGAGAGGCAAAACAAATAAGGAAATACTTGAGACAAGTATAGAAGCCCTTGAATCGATTGCCGAATACTTTAAAAGCTAAACAGACGCGACTAATCCCGAGCACTACTTAATTTCTCTTTATTATCATGGATTTAGGTTTTACCATAAAAAATTTAAGGAAGCAGCGCAAGCAGACTCAACAGGAGTTTGCCGAGCGTTGCGGTATTACACAAACTTATCTGTCGCAAATAGAAAACAATCTCAAGGAGCCTAACATGAGCACTTTGGATGAGATCAGTAAAGAGTTGAGCCTACCTCTACCCTTGTTGTTCTTCCTTTCGATGACTGAATCAGATATTCCGGAACCAAAGCGACAAGATTTTATGAAAATGGCACCAGCTTTAAAATCTTTTGTCGATGGACTCTTTGCGGTTTGAAAAGATGCAGCTGAAAAAGCTCGCTGCCGAAATCGGATGTCGGCCCGTTGAGATACAAACGCTTTTAAACGATTTAGACGAGCATTATCGGTTTTGGGAAGAGCTAAAAGTAAACAAAGACACGGGTGAATTTAAGCGATATAAAGACGGCACCATTAAAAAAAGGACAATCAGTCCTTCGGATGAACGACTATCGAGGTTACAAAAGAATTTAACGAATCGGATACTTGTAAAGATTCCATTACCATCAAATATTCATGGTGGTGTTAAAGGTAAAAGCAACGTCACGAATGCAGTGTCGCACAAAGGGAAGAAATACACCTTTGCAACCGATCTCCAAGAGTTTTATCCAAATATTTCTTCTCGTCAAATCGTCGATGCATTTTTGAAATTGGGGTATACCGATCACTATGCGCATTGGATAGCGAAACTTACAACTTGGAACCATGAGGTCCCGCAAGGCGCACCATCGAGCGGCCATATAGCGAATATTGTTTTTCTACAAACCGACCTAAAGTTGATTACACTTTGCAATCTGCATCATATCACCTATACCAGGTACGTAGATGATCTCACATTCTCTTCTTCTGAAAACTTCGAAGAACATATCCCGAAAATATTGAACATCATTATTAATGATGGTTTTAAGATTAGTAGGAGAAAAACAGAATTTGCTCCATTGCAGAATATCACTGGTATAGATGTATTTAACAACAAGATCGATGCACCAGAGAAGATATTAAAAAAAGTTCTCGAAGAAAATCAAAGTCAAGATCCAGCAAAACCATATACAAACTATTACCGGTACATTCAAAATGTAAACGCACGGAAGCGCCAGAAGTGATTGAATGAGTGCCAACCAAATAACTGCGTACCAACGGATCCTTTCACCAGCGAAAAACCCTTTGTTATAAAATTATATTTTAAAAAAATGAGTAATCCAATTCGACAACATTTAGTTCCGAGAGTGTATTTAAAGCAATTTGCGCTAAAAGAAAGGAAAGATTGGTTTATTGACGCTTATGATACAAAAAACAACAAGTTTGTCCCCAGCTTGAATATTAATAATGTCTGTGTTAATAAAGAATTCTACACGTTCAAAAAGCTGCCTGAAGAGAATAAAAGGTTTTTGGAAAGATTCTATGGACAAACGGTGGAGAGCGATTACCCTGAGATTTATCAGGCACTAACCAATCCTAAGCATATCAAGATCAGCGATAACTTTAGGTTCAAAATAATCTCATATATTATTAGTCAATACTGGAGAACATCCAAGCTGACTAATACATTCAACAGTTTCTGGAACAGTACAATGGAGCACGCTTATAATTTAATGGAAGAATATTCTCCAGAAAGAATTATACAAAGTGGAAACCAGCTCATAAGTTTTGAAAACCGGACTTTTGAGGATTACAAATTGGATTCCGACGAACAGAACCGAGAAATGATAAATCTTAACAGCTATTATCGTTTCAAAGATCTCACGTTAAAGAGGATGAATGATAGCATAATGGTTTCTCGTATGAACTCCGAACATCGTTTGATAACAAGTGACAATCCAGTAGGTACATCGAAAAATATTTATGACCCGTTATCTTGGATACGTCTTCCATTGGATAGCCGTCATATCGTTTCAGTCGTCCCATGTGCTGATATTGCTTCGACTGATATGCCGAATAAACCCAATGTTCATGTTAATAAGATAATAACGAGAGTATTCTTGGATAAAGAATCATCATATTTTGAAACTACCGTTTTTAACTACCAACAATTCGGGCAATGTGAGAAGTTTGTACTTGGTAAAAAGGCTGATATAGATAAAGTCCTTGCGCAAAGGAGCATGCTTGATGAAAAAAAATTTCAACAGGAGTGCGAACAACATGTCAGCAGACTACAGGATGGATTACGTGGCTTAAAGAAGGCCTATGGCATTCCAGAGAGTTAATGATTTCTATCACCACTAAAACAAAAAGCCGCGTATCGCGGCTTCTCAACATCCCTAAACTTAATTGAGCCACCTATCGGACTTGAACCGACGACCTGCTGATTACGAATCAGCTGCTCTACCAGCTGAGCTAAAGTGGCTTTTATTGCAGCGCGAATTAAACTGTTTTCTTTTTAAATTCTAACTGTTCGTTGATTTTATTTTTAAATCTTTAAACGGTCGTTCAGCATTAAAGTTAGATTCAAATCGTCTTTCCTTTGGGAAACTATTGGAAAACATTTTGTTAAAAATGTACAAAAATTCCATGTACATGTAAAAACCCAAAAATGAAAAAAAACCGTGTTATTTACGATTTTAGGGCATATTTTCTTGATTTTCAATAGGTCTCAAAAATGCATTTACCCCCCGTTCGTACTCGTTACGAATGATTTGCTCTACCAGCTGAGCTATGTCGGCTAAAACGGCCTCAAAGATAATTTACTCAAGCTACAAAGCAAATTCTGATCGAATAAACTTAACCGCTTATTGGTATCGTGAACCAGAACGTACTGCCCTTTCCTATTTCAGTGTCAACTCCAATTCGGCCGCCATGCCTTTTTATGATCTCTGAGCTGATATAAAGTCCAAGTCCCAAACCCGAATATTGCTGACCGCTGGTGTCTACGCGGAAATAACGTTCGAACAAATGTTCGACTTTTTCAGGAGGGATACCCGGGCCTTTGTCGGTGATGGCGACCTTTACCATATCGTTTTCCTTTGTTATCAAGGCCTGTATGACTTTGGATTCCGGAGCGTATTTGATCGCATTATTTACAAAATTCGTTATTACCTGCTCAATACGCTCCTCGTCGGCCAAAACGTCCGCTTCCCTGTCGCCCCCGATATTGATTGAATAGATCCCTTCCAGAAGGATGTGCTGGCAACAGTTTTCGATCAATTTCTTGACATTAAACCATGTTTTGTTAAGCTGAAGCTGACCCTGGTTAAGCCTGCTTACGTTCAACAGATCTTCGATCAATACGCTTACTTTGTCAAGGCTCTTATTCGCCTGCGCTATCAGTTTAGCAAATGTAGGAGCCGAGGGATCGGACTTTATACGGTCGAGCAACTGCAGTGAAACCTTGAGGCTGGTGACAGGCGTTTTTAATTCGTGACTCGCTATCGAAATAAAATCGTCCTTTTGCTGCTGCAGGTTTTTCAGATCGTCGATATCCGTAGCGGTTCCTACCCATAGCCTTATACCGTCGTGCTCATTCTTTACGGGTTGCATCCTCGCCAGGAACCACCGGTAGTTGCCTGCACTGCTCCTTTTTCGCACTTCAAATTCACCCGCTTCGCCTTTTTGCAGTATACCGTTATATATTTCCACGCCATTAGCAATATCGTCCGGATGAATAACCGAACCCCAACCCCATCCAAGGCTTTGTTCTTCATTGAGCCCTGTAAACTCATACCATTTCCTGTTGAAGTAGGTAACTTCACCTGCCGGATTACTGGTCCATGCCATTTGCGGTATGCTGTTCATCATTACCCTGAACCTTGCTTCGCTTTCACTCAACTCACGTGTACGGCTTTTCACACGATCTTCGAGTTCGTCGTTCAATAACTGGAGATTCTGCTGCGATTGGTATAACTCATCTACCGTTGCGGCCAGTTCTTCGTTTGATGCGCCCAATTTTTCGTTAAGGTCATTTACATTTTCCTGTGCTGCCAATATTTCTTCGTTGGCCGATGCCAGTTCTTCATTAGCAGCGTTAAGCTCTTCATTAAATGCACCGAGTTCTTCATTGGCAGCATTCATCTCTTCGTTAGCAGCCGCCAGTTCCTCGTTCATCGCTGCTGTTTCGCGTTCT
>JAFDZK010000252.1 GCA_018267005.1 Bacteroidota bacterium | reverse complement strand
GGTTCAGCTCGCCGTTGGCCATTTGCAAAAAGTGATTTGCAAGCAGCATGATATCACTGCCGAGCTCGCGCAGAGCAGGCATATAAATCGTAAACTCATTGAAACGGTGATACAAGTCTTCCCTGAACCTGCCTTTTGAAATACCGTCCAGCAGATTCTCGTTGGTCGCAATAATAATGCGTACGTCCAGGTCTATTTCCTTGGTGCTGCCAATACGTTTAACTTTCCTTTCCTGTACGGTTCGCAGCAAAGCCGCCTGGATCTCGTACGACAGGTTGCCTACTTCGTCGAGGAACAACGTGCCGCCATTAGCCATTTCGAAGTGCCCGATCTTGGTATACAGCGCGCCCGTAAAGGAGCCTTTTTCATGTCCGAAAAATTCGCTTGCCGCAAGTTCCTTTGTCAGCGAGCCGCAGTCCATCGCAATGAAGGGCATATTGGCGCGCTGGCTGTTCAAATGTATTCTTTTAGCAGCCGATTCCTTACCTGTACCGCTTTCACCCAAAATAATGACGCTGTAATTGGTTGGCGCCACTAACTCTATCTGGCGTGCGAGTTCCTTAGCTGCTTTACTGCTGCCAACCACAAAATCGCTACTGGGCAAGGGCGCTTTCTTACCGTTCGAGGGTTTCGTGGCCGAAACTATGGTTTCCGGCTCGTCCACCAGGGCATGATGGGTTTCAAAAGCTTTATTAATGGTATTTAATATCTCGTCGGGATAAAGCGGCTTAGTGATATAATCATACGCACCCATTTTGATGAGCTCGACCGCCATTTTGATATCCGAGTATCCTGTAATGATGATAACCCCGGTTTTAGGATATTGTGTTTTGATGGTTTTCAGCATCTCACGTCCATCGGTGTCTTCCAGGCGGAAATCGCACAAGACAAGGTCAAAGGACCCGTTTTTCAGGAACTCTAACCCGCTGCTTCCGGTCGATGCGGTAGTGACGTCGAAACCATTACGGGTTAAAAACTTGGACAGCAATAAACCAACATTAACTTCATCATCAATGATGAGTATTTTCTTCATAACAGGGTTTTCAATATTTGACAGGTAAACGTATTTACGCTATATCAAGTTACAAACAAAATTGCTAATTATTCAGATAAAATTAATTAAAGAGTTAAATTTTATGTTTTAGAAATTAAAAAAGAACAAAAAAAGGCCCGGTTAAGGGCCTCTCCTTTAATTAAATGTAAAAAATTATCTGGTGCCGAACGCATACGCTACACGCAAGCCGAAGAAGTTGATCTTGCTGTCGTCGATATTGCTGGTGAATTTGGCTGAACTTTCCCAGCGCACGCCGGCATCAAGGTAGCTCTTGCCTCCCAGCGGAAACTGGTAACCAATTTGAGGCGCATAGATGAATGCGGCCGAGTTACCAAAATTTAAATCAGACTTGTTCAGCACGAAAGCCGCACCGGCTTCGCCCTGGATGTAAAAGTGGCTCACCGGGAAATATTTCAAGCCGGCTTTTACAGGCAGCAACTGGATGTTGGGCACGTCGATGCCGGTACCGGCAATATTCTTCTTACCAAAAAAGTTATCGTATCCGGCGTTTACGGTAACATATAACTGGTTTTGCACAACCGGGATATCGGCCTGTATAGAACCGCCGAGATTCCAGTTGTAGCTGTTCGAAAAATTACCGGTCGGAATGCCGGCGTCGGCGCCGACGCTCAGGATCACTCCGTTCGATGTGGTTGTTTTTGTGGCAGATGTAGAGGTCGATTGTGCATTTGCGCTGTAGGCCAAACCAGCGAAGGCGGCAACTACTGCTGTGAATTTGAATAAATTTTTCATGATGTTATGTTTTTTTGTAGATGTGCTTTGTAAAACACAGGGCAAAGTAAAGCACGAAAAACAACATAGAGTTTCATCCAAATGTCACGATTATTCAATCGCTTGATTAACAGATTGTTATTTTTGACCAATTTTGTTAATTAGTCAGTTCAGTGTCAAAAAAGTGGCTTATTTTCCCAGGAATGTGGGTTTTCTTTTTTCAAGGAATGCGGAAACACCTTCTTTAAAGTCATATGTATCGAAACTTTTCCCGAACAATTCGATCTCTTCTTCAAACCCGTTCACATCTTTTTGAGTGGACGCGTTGATCGCCGCAATAGCTGATGCAAGTGCCAGCGGGGCGCGCGAAAGTATCCGGCTCATGATCGCCTCCGCAGCGGGAAGCAATTCCTCAGTGGAGGTTACATGGTTTACCAATCCGAACCCATGAGCGTCCTCCGCGGTGATCATATCGCCGGTGAGAATCATTTCCAGAGCCCTGCCGCGGCCGACCAGCCTGGTCAAACGCTGCGTACCGCCGTAACCGGGAATCAAGCCGAGGCTTACTTCAGGCAAACCCATTTTGGCGTTGTTAGAAGCCAGGCGGATATGACAGGCTAAAGCCAGCTCCAAGCCTCCGCCGAGGGCAAACCCGTTTATGGCTGCGATAACCGGTTTGGGACCGTTCTCGATAAAGTCGAACACGTTCTTATGTCCCCGGCGTGCCATTTCTTCCCCCTGCCTGGAATCGAAAGAGGCGAACTCAGCAATATCCGCGCCGGCTACGAATGCTTTTTCGCCGGAGCCGGAAATAATAATACCGCCGACATTATTATTATTAAACGCATCATACAGCGCCGTATGCAGCTCGGCGAGCGTGTTTTTGTTCAGCGCGTTAAGCTTGGATGGGCGGTTGATGATGATGTGATGGATACGATCCTCGGTGTGAACAAGCAGGTTTTCGAACATGGACATGGGAAAGAGTTTGTTTGGTTACTTATCACTTCGTAAACTCACCCCGACGCCGCTGCGCTTGTCGACCCTCTCTCCGCTTCGCGCAAAGAAGGTTTGAAGGGGTTTGGGCACAAATCTACTGTTTAATTATAACCGTACCGTCTGTTTTGAATATTTTGATCACGAGCGAGTCGGCTTTTTTGATCATGGAGTCTCCGGCCGAAATTTGGTGGTTGAAATCCCAATTGGTTACGGCCAGGTCGTATTTAGTTCCGTGAATGGTGACGGTCGGCTTACCTGATTCATCATAAATAACCGTATCCACCTTTCCGTTAAACTGGTAGGAAAGCGCCTTTCTTTTAGCTGTAAACCGGGTGTAAAAGGTAAACACAGCAAATGAAATAGCTAAAACGCCTAAAACGATCATCGCTGCTTTGGTGAATGGCTTCATAACGCTTTATTAAACCTGCCACCGTCCCGCTGTTAGAAATTGCGGTGACGGTGCACCCATTCCTTAATATATTTTACAATATCGCCGGTACTGGTGCCAGGCGGGAACAACTCGCCAACGCCGAGCTTTTTAAGTTCCAGCATATCGCTTTCGGGGATGATGCCACCACCAGTAACCAATACATCGTCCATTTGTTTTTTCTTCATCAAAGCCAGTATCTTCGGGAACACGGTCATGTGCGCACCGGAGAGTATAGATATGCCGATGGCGTCCACGTCTTCCTGCAGGGCGGTGTTCACCACCATCTCGGGCGTTTGCCTCAGGCCGGTGTAAATAACCTCCATACCGGCATCGCGCAACGTAGTGGCGATGATGCGCGCGCCGCGGTCATGCCCGTCGAGGCCCACTTTAGCTACCAATACGCGGATAGGACGGTTGAAGGTGTCAGCCATTGAAAAACAATTGGTGGTGTAAATGTAGTGAATTTTTGATGTCAGAGGGCAGAGCCCGGAAGTCAGATGTCGGAGGTCATTAGCTTATAAACAGTTAATCATAGCAATCATTTAAGCACACGAATCACCGGTTCAGACGATTACGAGACCAAAAAAGCCGTCTCCCACCGGAAACGGCCACTCACATTTAAAGTTAACTGATCCGCTATTAAAACAGATCGCCGGTCATCCAGGCCGGACTTTTGGCGTAGGCATTCCAGAAAAGCTGGTCAAGCGCAGTGGTAAAGTTTGCGTCGAGGCTGCGGGTATTGGTGAGTATTACAAAATTGAAGCCCTGTTGTGTCCTGGCTTGTTCGGTTGCTGTGCCCGGCAGGCTGCCCTGGTGGAAATAATTTTGCCCCGCTATTGCCCAACCGCAACCGTATGCCGGATTAGCGCTTGACCCCGTGATCATGGTCGTGCGCGCGCTGTTTGAAATGATATCAGGTTTGGAACTAAATCCATCAACGCGAACCAGGAACCGCGCAAGGTCAGTTGCTGTAGCCACCCACCCGCCGTGTGCATCCATACGAGTGATATTATATGCATAGGGATCTTCGCCTGATTGACCATAATACTTTACCTCGTTTGGCATGCGCTGGGCCAGCGTATTCCCGCCGATGGCCATATCAGTAATACCACAGGGCGTCAAAACCAGGTCTTGTACAGCCTGCTGATAAGACTTTCCCGTTATTTTTTCTATTACACGTCCAAGGATACAGTATCCGAAATTAGAGTAATCGTAACTCGTGCCGGCGTGTTTTTCAGCGGCATATTGTCAAGTGTCCAGGTGATCAATTGATCCGCCGTCATGGTTGGATTGAGGAACATCGGGTCGTTGGCCGAATTACCCCACCCTCCTGCGGTATGGTGCAGCAGTTCATCGACGGTAATATCGGTGATATGCGGTCCGTAGGCCTTGGTTCCGTATTTGGTGCCCAGAATACCGCCGCTACCGAAAACTGTGCTGCTCAAATCTATCTTTTTCTGATCAAGCAATACCATAATGGCAGCCGAAGTAAATTGCTTGGAACAACTGGCCAACCGGTAAAGGTCTGTGGTTTTGGCTGCCTGATTAGCCTCCTTGTCGGCCATGCCATAAGCTTTCGCATACACCAGGCGCTCGCCCTGCGTTATAGCGATGGATAGAGCAGGCACATTATAGGTGCTCATCAAAGCGGTTACCTGGTCGTCAACCGCGGGCAGCGCCTTCATTGTATTATTGGTTGTGCTGGTGGTATCTGTCGACTTGGCGGGTGCAGGCGACTGACCGCTTTTTGTACAGCCCATTGAGCCTAACAGGCACAAAAGGGCGATAAAACAATTAATTGTCGATTTCATGACGGGAGCTTTTAATCTTTTTACTGAACGTATCTGAAATGATTCCTTTAAAGTTACTATGACGAATATGCCGCCGCAATAATCCATATGTACCATTTTTCGATATGCGCAACAGTCGACAATTGGTTAAGCAGGAGGGCGGAAAAGCGATCAAAAAGGCCGTCCGCTTAGTTTTTTGCAGGAATTTCTTTCTCCCCTGGCTATGGGTTGGGGGTGAGGCGACAATTTCCTAAATTTGCGCTTTTCCGTAGTATCATGAGCGAAGAGCGATCATTAAATTTTTTAGAAGAGATTGTTGAGGAAGATATCCGCGAGGGTAAGAACGGCGGGCGTGTGCTGACGCGTTTTCCGCCTGAGCCGAACGGGTATCTGCATATCGGTCATGCCAAATCGATCTGCCTGAATTTCGGGCTGGCGAAGGAATACGGCGGAAAAACCAACCTGCGTTTTGACGATACCAACCCCGTGAAGGAGGATGTGGAGTATGTGGACAGCATCAAAGAAGATGTAAAATGGCTGGGTTTTGAGTGGGCGCAGGAGTTGTACGCTTCGGACTATTTCGACCAACTGTATGAGTTTGCCGTAAAGCTGATCAAAAAGGGGCTGGCTTATGTGGACGACAGTTCGCCGGAGGAAATTGCAGCACAAAAAGGTACGCCTACCGAACCGGGAACGGGTAATGAATACCGTAACCGCGGCGTGGAGGAAAACCTGCGCCTGTTCGCCGAAATGAAGGACGGTAAATATCCTGACGGCGCTAAAGTGCTGCGCGCTAAGATAGATCTCGCTTCGCCCAACATGCACCTGCGCGACCCGTTGATGTACCGCATCAAGCATGCGCATCACCACCGGACGGGCGACAAATGGTGCATTTACCCTATGTATGACTTCGCGCACGGCGAGTCGGACGCGATCGAGCAGATCACGCATTCGGTTTGCACGCTGGAGTTTATTCCGCACCGCCCGCTGTACGATTGGTTCATCGAGAAATTAGAGATATTCCCTTCCAAACAATATGAGTTCGCCCGGCTGAACCTGAACTACACGGTAATGAGCAAACGCAAGCTGCTGCAGCTGGTGAACGAAAACTACGTAGACGGCTGGGACGACCCGCGCATGCCGACCATCAGCGGGTTGCGCCGCCGCGGGTATACGCCGGCTTCGATACGCGATTTCTGCGAGCGCATCGGCGTAGCCAAGCGCGAGAATATGATCGACGTGAGCCTGCTGGAGTTCTGTATCCGCGAGGATCTGAACAAAACCGCCTGGCGCCGCATGGCGGTGCTCGACCCGATCAAACTGATCATTACCGATTACCCGGAAGATAAAACCGAGATATTCCACGGCGAGAACAACCCGGAGGCGGAAGGTGGTGATGGCAGCCGCGAGTTTCCGTTCAGCCGGGAGTTGTGGATAGAGCGCGAGGATTTTATGGAA
>JAFDZK010000251.1 GCA_018267005.1 Bacteroidota bacterium | reverse complement strand
GGGATAAAAGGTCAGGTCGACCAATTCGCGTAAACTAAAATTTTCTTCCTTTAGTTTACTGCGCAATTTTACCATCCGGATACGTTTGTCGAATGTCGAAATGTGCTGGATGAGTTGTGATTGGGTCATGATGACTCAAATTTAAGGCAAGGTTTACGAAAAGTGTTGATAACTATTCCACATTGTGTGGATAACGTGTCAAATATAGTATTATTGAGAAGAAACAGTACAATTTAATTATTGTTGTATCGTGGCCAAATAATACAAACCGACCTTTGCTATCATTTCAACAATTTCAGCTACTTCAACTAAGGCTAAAACCATTACATTTGCTGTCCGTTTTTATCATATACATGGTTAAATTCAATCGTTTTATACTTAATAACGGCCTGCGGGTGATCGTTCATGAAGATCATACTACGCCAATGGCCGTTCTGAATATTTTATATGATGTGGGCGCCCGTGACGAGGACCCCGAAAGAACCGGTTTCGCGCACCTGTTCGAGCACCTGATGTTTGGCGGGTCGGTGAATATTCCGCAATACGACGAGCCGCTGCAGCGGGTCGGGGGCGAGAACAATGCCTTTACCACCAACGATATTACCAATTATTACATAACGCTTCCGGCAGAAAATATTGAAACCGCCTTTTGGCTGGAAAGCGACCGGATGCTCAGCCTGGCTTTTAGCGAGAAAAGCCTGGAAGTGCAGCGCAACGTAGTGATCGAAGAGTTTAAACAGCGTTACCTGAACCAGCCTTACGGCGATGTGTGGCTGAAGCTGCGGCCCATGGTTTATAAAAAACATCCGTACCAATGGGCCACCATCGGCAAAAACATACAGCAGATAGAGAATGCCAGCATCGGTGATGTAAAAGCCTTCTTTAAAAAACACTATAATCCGAGCAACGCGATCCTGGTTGTAGGCGGCAACATAACAGTTGAAAAAGCGAAAGCATTAGCTGAAAAATGGTTTGGACCGATACCTGGCGGCGAGAAGTATCGCCGCGATCTGCCGAAAGAGCCGGCTCAGCAGGAAGCGAGGCGCGAAACCGTTTCGGCAAACGTGCCGTTGAACGACCTCTACATAGCCTTTCATATGCCCGGCAGACTGGAAGATGGCTATTATGAGCTCGATCTGATTTCGGACATACTTTCGCGCGGCAATTCATCGCGCTTATACCGCAAGCTGGTTAAGGAAAAGCAGCTTTTTAGTGAGATACATGCCTATAATATGGGCAGCTTTGACAGCGGCATGTTCGTTATAGAAGGCAAGCCGCTTGAAAATGTTTCCGTCGAAGAAGCCGAAGCCGCCGTTTGGGATGAACTGGAGCAGTTGAAGCAATATCGTGTGCCGGACGACGAGCTGACCAAGGTGAAGAATAAGACTGAATCGACGATGATATTTTCCGAAATGTCGCTGCTTGACAAGGCGATGAACCTGGCACAGTTCGAGCTTTTCGGTGATGCGGAAATGCTCAACCACGAAACAGAAAAATACTTGGCTGTAACCGCCGAAGGCATAAAAAAAGAAGCGCAGGATATTTTCAGGAAAGAAAATTCATCGACGCTCGTTTACTTAGCAGAAAGTCATTAAGGCATGATTTCATTAGGTCAACTTTTGAGTGACCAGTGACCCAATGACCCAACGACCCAATGACATATAGAAATGACATTAAACAGAACCATCCCGCCCGATTTTAGGTCGGTGGAAAACGTTAGCCTCATCCGGCCTGAGCATATTAAGCTCGGCAATGGCTGCGATATTTTCTTTTTCAATTCAGGCGACCAGGAATTGGTACGCATCGAATGGATATTCCAAAATCTGCGCTTTGACCATGAGAAGCCATTATTGAACGTGGCTGTAAATACCATGCTGACGGAAGGCACATCTGCGCGTTCTGCCTCGCAGATAGCCGACCAGGTCGACTTCTACGGCGGTTTTTTGCAGGTGGATTACGGTTATGATCATTCACAAGCCGTACTTTTTACGCTGAACAAGCACCTGGAAAAGACCCTGCCGGTTATGAAAGATATCATTACAGATTCCATCTTTCCTGGAAGAGAACTGGAAACCTTTATCCGCAACCAGCAGCAAAAATTGCAGGTGAGCCTTAAAAAAAACGATGTGGTTGCCCGCCGCACCTTTAACAAAGCTATTTACGGAAATACTTTATATGGCCTGGGTGCAGAGTTTGACGATTATAAGACGCTGCACCGTGACGATATGCTGGCGCATTTTAGGCAAATGTACCAGCCATCGAACTGTACCATTGTTATTGCAGGAAAAGTTGACGATAAAACTATTGCCCTCATAAAAGACTCTTTCGGTGAAGGCTGGGTCAACAGTTCCGGAAAACCGGATACCGCTCAGCCTGATCTTCAGCCAAGCAGAGAACATTTTTATTTTGTTGAAAAGCCCGATGCCTTGCAATCGGCAATACGGATGGGTCTGCCGATGATCACACGCATACATCCCGATTTTCCGGCATTGCAGGTGCTGAACACCGTTCTGGGCGGTTATTTCGGTTCAAGGCTGATGACCAACATACGCGAAGACAAGGGATACACCTATGGTATAGGCTCAGGTTTAAGTTCGCTGAAGCAAGGCGGCGCAATGTTTATCGCGTCAGAAGTCGGGGCCGATGTGTGCCGCGATGCGGTCGCAGAGATTGAAAAGGAGATCGGGATACTTAAAGCCGAGCTCATCCCGGACGACGAACTGGACTTAGTGCGTAACTATATGATGGGCTCGCTGCTGGGCAGCCTGGAGAACGTGTTTTCGCATGCCGATAAGTTTAAAAACATTTATTTTTCGGGCCTGGATTACGACTATTACGACCGTTATACGGAAGTGGTAAAAACGGTTACTGCTGAAAAATTACTACAATTAGCCAATAAATATTTCGACCTGGACAAATTTTATCGGGTTATAGTGGGAAAATATTGATTATCATATCAGCCTCACATTTTCACGCCCGGCAAAAATTCCGAAATCCAAATTCCGGAATTCGAAATAAAAAGCTATCTTTGTCCGGCAAATAATAAATTTATTTGCCATGCAATTAGATCCCTCCAAATTCGTCGCCGAAGGCTTAACTTACGACGACGTACTCCTCATCCCGGCTTATTCCGAAGTGCTTCCCCGCGAGGTTGACACGCGTTCTTACCTGACCAGGAAGATCAGGCTGAACATTCCCTTGGTTTCGGCTGCAATGGATACCGTAACCGAGTCGGCCCTTGCCATTGCGCTTGCGCAAGCGGGCGGTTTAGGGATGCTTCATAAAAACATGACCATACAGCAGCAGGCCGATGAAGTGCGCAAAGTAAAACGGTCGGAAAGCGGTATGATACAGGACCCGGTAACGCTGAACGAAGATGCAGTTTTAGCTGACGCCTTCAAGATCATGCGCGAGTACCGGATAGGAGGGATCCCGATCGTTAACGGCGACCAGCAATTGAAGGGTATCATAACCAACCGCGACCTGCGTTTTGAGAAGAATGGCAACAAACCCGTACGCGAGGTAATGACCAGCGGTAAGCTGATCACGGCGCCGGAGGGGACTACACTTTTACAGGCTGAAGAAATACTGCAGAACCATAAGATAGAAAAGCTGCCGGTTGTTAATGGGGGCGGGCGTTTGGTGGGTTTGATCACTTATAAAGACATACAGAAATTTAAGAATTTTCCGATTGCATGCAAGGACGAGCACGGCCGTTTACGTGTAGGCGCCGCGGTGGGTGTAACGCCCGATACCATGAAAAGGGTGGAAGCATTGGTTAAAGCGGGGGTTGATGTGATCGCTATCGACACGGCGCATGGACACTCAAAAGGAGTAATTAACCAATTAAAGGAAGTAAAAGCCAAATACCCCGATCTGCAGGTGATAGCAGGCAATATAGCTACCCCGGAAGCTGCCAGGGCGCTGGCTGAAGCAGGAGCCGATGCCGTTAAGGTCGGAATCGGGCCGGGTTCTATCTGCACAACACGTATTATAGCAGGTGTAGGCGTTCCGCAGTTGTATGCGGTTTATGAATGTTCCAAAGCGTTAGAAGGTACGGGTGTGCCGGTAATCGCAGATGGCGGTATCAAGCATACCGGCGATATAGCCAAAGCCATCGCTGCCGGCGCAAGTTCTGTTATGGCGGGCGGGTTATTTGCGGGCGTAGAGGAATCGCCGGGCGAAACGATAATCTACGAGGGTCGCCGTTTTAAATCGTATCGCGGCATGGGCTCTATAGAGGCCATGGAACAAGGTTCAAAAGACCGTTATTTCCAGGACGTAGAAGACGATATCAAAAAGCTGGTACCCGAAGGTATTGTTGGTCGTGTGCCGTATAAAGGCACTTTATCGGAAGTGGTTTACCAGTATGTGGGCGGTCTGAAGGCCAGTATGGGCTATTGCGGCGCGAAAGACATTGCTGCTTTACAAAAAGCGCGATTTGTTCGCATCACCGCGTCGGGTATCCGCGAATCGCACCCGCACGATATTACGATCACCAAGGAAGCGCCGAATTATACGCGATAGTCCGAAAGTCAGGAAGTCCGCGATAGTCCGAAAGATAATATGTGAAGAATCATCTTCCGGATTTTTCGGCTTATCCGGACTTTCGGAGTAATTCAATAAATCAATAATTAAATGCAATCCATCGCCATCTTCTGCGGAGCCAATTTTAATGGCGACCCTGTACTAAAGGAAGCAGTCGAACTGCTGACCGAGGTTATGGTTGACCGCAACATCTCGTTGGTTTTTGGTGGCGGCAAGGTGGGTATGATGGGTTTATTGGCCGATAACATCCTTAACCGTGGCGGCAAAGCCGTTGGCGTTATACCGCGGTTCCTGATGGACAAAGAAGTCGGTCATACCGGGCTGACGGAATTACATATCGTTGAAACCATGCATCAGCGTAAGCAGTTGATGAACGACCTGTGCGATGGTATCATCATGCTGCCCGGCGGATTCGGCACACTGGAAGAATTCTTCGAAGTATTGACCTGGCTGCAGCTCGGCCTGCACAGCAAGCCCATCGGTATATTAAATGTCAACGGGTTTTACGATTTCCTGCTCAAACAAATGGATGTGATGGTCGCGCAACAATTTCTTAAGCCGGCGAACCGCAAACTCGTGATCACTTCCGGCGATCCTATAGAACTTATCAGCCTGATGGAAAACTTCCATGCCAAACCCGACGAAGTCTGGTTCCGCGACCGTAACCTGACCTAATGATTTGGAGATGGTGTTGTCGCTGGTGGCGTAATTGGCACGGGCGGGGATGCCGCTGCCCCGTTTACCAGTCCGCCTATGTCGGCCGTGTTTGGAAATGAGGCCCAATCGCTGTGCGCAGCCGAGTAAAGTACATATTTGCCGTTGTAGCCTGTAAAGTCGCTTATATCCTCGTATGTCTGTCCGGGTTGCAAGTCCAGGTGTTTCATTACGTCCCAGCTACCGTTGTTCATCTGCCTGTACAAAGCAAAATCCATCGACACGCTGTTATTATTGGTCATTTTATAGTGGGTTTGTTGTGTTTTGCCAAGTGTAGTTTGCGTTTGCACTACAGCAATCATTCCATTGTCGGGCTGAGCTTTCTTTTGGGCTTTCAGCGATGCGGATACGACCAGCAATACTGTCATTAATATAAGAGACCAAGTTTTCATGCTATATGGTTTTAACTATATAAATTTACCTTCTTAATCGGGAGTTTTTTATTATCGTTTTTAAACTAATCTGATATGATTTTAATTTAAAATGTAATTTTATGCCCGTTACAACCTGAAAGCGTTGATTAAAATACGGAAAAAACTTTATTATTATTAGCATTTATCCGAAGCAAATTTCTGCTGATTTACGATGAAATCGAAACTTGTCCGCAATCTACAGGCTGGATTTGGTCTTTCTCTATTACTTTTGGTAGCCGTATCTGTGGCGTCCTATATCAGTATACATAATTTGCTGGAAAGCGCCCGGCGGGTGGACCACAGCAAGCTGGTTATCAGCAAGCTGGAATATGTGTTGTCTACCATGAAGGATGCAGAGACCGGGCAGCGTGGATACCTGCTGACTGCCAACGATGAGTTTCTTCTGCCATATACGGGCTCACAAAAAAAAGCACTTTATACCATAGACGAATTTAAACGGTTGACCGCCGACAATCCGCAACAACAGGCCAATGCGGATAATATTAAAACGATTATTCAAAACCGTCTCGGAATCCTTCAAATCGTGCTGGATAAGAAAAAAGCGGGCGGAGCAATAGTGGCCGAAGACTTGCTGGCCGGTAAGAGCGCAATGGACGAGTTGAGGCAGGCCGTCAGGAGGGCCGAAGCAGACGAGAATAAATTGCTGGACGAACGTATAGCTACCTTATCCAATTTCGTCTCACTTACGCCGGCCTTTATAATACTGTCAACACTTGGGGCCATCGGTATTACTATATTTTCATACGCAAGGGTAATGGGCGGCATTTCAGA
>JAFDZK010000250.1 GCA_018267005.1 Bacteroidota bacterium | reverse complement strand
AATTTAAACCTCGAACAGCAAATGAAAAAATGGCTTTCCATAGGTACTAACATTGCCTATAACCGGGAGGACGGCCGACAAGTGAACGATAACAGTTCGGCCAATCACGGCGGCGTGGTGTTGGGCGCGTTGTATACCCCGCCGATCGTACCCATATTCAATGCAAATGGCATGTATCAAAATAACCTTGATAACACATCAAACCCCTTAGACGATATTTATGCCAACGAAAACCATTATATCAGGAACAACCTGCTGGGAAACATCCATGCCGAGATTACGCTGCCATTCGGAATCAAATACCGCTCGCAATTCGGCGTGTCTTTAAACAATTATAATAACGACGCTTTTACCAACCCACTGCTGGACCAGGGCGCCAGCCAGGTTAATGGCATAGGCAGCAGTGAAAACAACGAAACGTTTCGCTATACATGGGACAACACCTTGACCTATAATACAACCATTAATAACGTCCACAGCATTACAGCCGTTATAGGAACTTCGGCCATTGAAGAAAAATATACCGATAGCTATCTTTATGGTACAGGCTTTCCGGCCGGCGTAACCACGCTGAATGCCGCCAGCGCCAATAAACAGCTATCGACATATAAAACCGACTGGACAACCAGCTCCTATTTTGCGCGCGTCAATTATGCTTACGAGGATAAATACCTGCTGACCGCTTCCATCAGGGCCGACGGATCGTCAAGAGCAGGGATCAATAACCAATGGGGATATTTCCCGGCTATATCGGGCGCCTGGAGAATTTCGCGCGAAGACTTTCTAAAGGACAACAACACGATAAGCGACCTGAAATTAAGGGTCGGCTGGGGCGAAGTCGGGAATTTGCCTTTAACGTTGTATAACAGCTATAGTACGTTGAACCCGGCGGCCTACCTGTTTGGCGGCACCAGCCAGTCAGGTTACAACCCAACCAACCCTGCCGGCAATCCGAACCTGAAATGGGAAAGCACCAAAGGCTTAAATATCGGCTTCGACCTTTCTGTCATCAACGACCGGCTATCGCTAAGCGCCGACTATTACAGTAAGAAAACGACCGACTTTATTTTTCCGGTAGTCATTTCGACCGCGGAAGGCGGCGCCTCAAACCTGAAAAACACGAATCTGCCCGGCTATGTGCTGAACCAGGGTATCGAATTTTCATTAACCGGCAGAATATTGACGCAAAGGGATTTTACATGGACAGCCACCTTTAATGCTTCATTCAACCGGAACGTTGTAAACGGCATGCCGCAGGTTTTAGATGCGAACGGCAACCCAACGGATCAGACATTCCCGTTCGGCGGCATTGCTTTTGGCGGAAACGGCAATGCGACCAACCTGTCCATTGTAAAAAATGGTTTGCCTTTGGGCGCATTTTATGGATACCAATATGCGGGTGTCGACCCGGCGACCGGCAATGCCCTGTATACGACGGCCTCGGGCGGCAAAACAGCGAACCCTTCGGCGGCAGATGAAACTTATCTCGGCACAGGTTTGCCGAAGGCGGTTTACGGTTTCACCAATACCATTACTTACAAAAATTTCAGTTTAGACGCTTTATTCGATGCGGTAGCAGGCAACAAGGTATTTGACGCGACGCGTGTCGAAACGGAAGGTATGTACATCTCCGGCAATGCCAGCACCGCAGTTTTGTCGCGCTGGAGAAAACCCGGCGATATTACGAATGTGCCCGCGGCGGTTTATGGGGGCACTAACAGCGCAGGCGCTTCTACGATACTGCCTTCTTCGCGCTTTATTGAAAGCGGGGCATTTATCAGGCTGAAGGCACTATCCTTAAGCTACGACATCAAAAATAAGGTACTTGACAAGGAAGGCATAAAAATACGCGTGTTCGCTACGGCCGAAAACCTGTTTACCATAACCAAATACAAAGGATATTACCCCGAAGTGAACTCCTTCAGCGGAAACTCGCAAAGCGGCGGCTCGCTGGGTGCGCCAAGCTCTACGGCTATTGGCATCGACTATGGTACCTATCCACAAACCAAAACTTACACAGCGGGTTTGAACGTGACGTTTTAAAGCAAAACTTAAAAAAAAATGAATAACCACTATAAAATATCAGCGATTGCGATGTGTATGGCAATGATTCTCGCATCGGCTTGTAAAAAGGACTTTCTAAATAAGCAGCCTATATCGCAAGGCACAGCCGGCAATTATTATAAAACGGCGAACGATGCGGAAGGCGGACTGGTGGGCGCTTACCAGCAGGCGTTTTTGAACGATCAGTATTGGGTGTGGGATTATACCACCAACAGCGATACCAGGGCCGATAACTGCTACGCCGGCGGCGATAATCCCGATAATTTTGCGATCGATAATTTTACCGCGACCCCGGAAAACGGCAACGCCACACGCGACTGGCAGGGCCTGTACCAGGATATCTATGCCGCTAACATTGTTTTGGATTATGTGCCGAAAATTCCCGCCGCGCAATTTGCCAATAACCGGCAGCAGCAGATTCTTGGTGAAGCCAAGTTCATCAGGGCATTGTCCTATTTCCAGTTAGTGATTCAATGGGGCGACGTGCCGTTGGTTTTATCAACCATCAATACACCTTCAAAACCAACCAGGACGCCTGCAGCCCAGGTATACGCGCAAATAGAAAAGGATCTGCAGGATGGCGAAAGCGTCCTTCCCGTTTCGTTCCCTAACGTAGGACATGCCACCAAAGGCGCGGCGCAGGCGCTGTTAGCTAAAGTGTATGCGCAGGAAGGGAAATACCAGCAATGCCTGGATTACTGTAACAAAGTGATCAACAGCGGGCAATATGCATTGGTTCCCAATTATGCCACATTGTTCGACGGAACCAAAAACACCAGCGAATCGATATTCGAGATACAGCACTCGTCGGCAGCAGGCTTTACCAGCTATAATGTGTCGCTGTATTTGCCCGCGCAATTCGGCACCTATTCGTTCAAAAAGTTCAACTTGCCTACAAACGACCTGATCAGCCTGTACCGGAGCCAGGGTGACAGCGTCCGTTTGCGTTCATCCATCTTTTTAGCGCCCGTCACCCCGGATGGAATGGCCGCCGGCGATCCCATTCCGCCACCTTATACTGCCGCTTCAGGCACGGTGCCTTTCCTATACAAATGGAAGACCAACATCGCCCAGTTTAGCGGCGGCACGGATAATACCATATTGCTGAGGCTGGCCGATATCATACTGCTCAAAGCAGAGGCATTAAACCAGCTATCGCAAACAGCACAGGCTATCCCGCTGGTCAACCAGATCAGGGCCAGGGTTCACCTGCCGCCCATTACCGCAACGTCACAGGCGGATGTCGCATTAGCTATACTGAATGAAAGAAGAATGGAACTGGCCTTTGAAGGGCAGCGCTGGTACGACCTGCTGAGGTATAGCGCACAATATACGATAACCCTGATGAAAAGTCAGGTGGACCCGACGGGCAAACCGTTGAATTACCCGATAACGGCCAATAAGCTACTGTTGCCAGTGCCCTTTAACGAAATTCAGTTAGACCCGAATCTGACTCAAAATCCGGGTTATTGATTTATAAGGCCCGGACAGGCATCCGGCATTGGAGTTACGAAGTTTCGAAAACTTCGTAACTCTCTTTTACTATCATCATGCTATTCTTCAACCGTAAAGGCCGGGTTGCGGATGATTTCCCAACAAAGTGGACAAGCTTCGGCCGGTTAGGTACATCTGCACTATCCGCACATTTGCACATTACTTCAACGAGACATTCACACCCAGGCTAAATGTCTTGGCCACGGGGTAATAGGCGTAGCCGTTATAATTACCATCGATATAGGCCTGAGTTTTTGAGCCGTTAACATTCGCACCAAATAAAACATTGTTATTGGGATTGCCGGTCCAGGTTGCAACTTCGGGGTCGAGCCCCTTATAAGGTGTAATCACAAACAGATTGTTCGCTGCAACAAATACCCGCAGTGTGCTCGCAAAGCTCAAGTTTTTAAAAGAATATCCTAAGATAACATTGTCCATCCTGAAGAATGACGCATTTTCCAGCCACAAGTCGGATGCAACCGGCGCGTCCTTTATGCCGTTGGTCAGTGCGTCTCTGGTAACGTTATTACCGGGCAAACGCGTGATCGTTTCAATATTAAGCAAAGTGTTATTAAAAACTTTCTGACCGTAAACACCCCGTGAGGTAAATGACAGGTTCCAGTTGCCGTAATCAAAATTATTGGTTATCCCATAGTTAAATTTAGGGCTTGGATCCATATAATAACCTTTGGGATCGGGGTTTTGCGGTATTGTCTGACCGTCAAATGTCTGATCTCCCTGCGCATTTACACCGGTATAGTGCGGTAAATAGAACACATAAGGGCTATAACCTGTTTTTAAGAATTCAATAGGATTTGAACTCAACCCCCTGCCCTCGGCATAACCCAATGGCACCTGCGAAGCGTTAGCGGTATAGCTTTGCCCGTTAGATACGTATTGTGTTGAAAGGCTGGTAACCGTGGTTGTGATAAATGCAATTTCACCGTATGCGTTCCAGCTCAGTTTATGCCCCGAAATGATGTGTCCGGACAAGGCTAATTCAAGCCCCTTATTGACCATTGCTGCGCCGTTAGTCAAAACGGTACCGGAAAAAAATGGCGGCGAAGGTAAGGTAAAGGGTGCTATCAAATTCTTTTGCTGGTTGTTAAAATAGTCGATATTACCGGATAAGCTGCCATTGAATAGCGAAAAATCCAAACCAACATTAGTACCCTGTGTCTTCTCCCACTGCGTCATAAGATACCCGCTTGGGTAAGTGGAGTTGCCGGTAACACCATATCCCGCCTGCAGTTTTATAGCCGATATCCAATCAACATCATTAAAAAGCGTGTTCTTGAATTCGTATGCCAAACTTAGTGCCGGGAAATAGCCGTGTTTATCCGGCTGAAATAATGGCGAGTTGTCTTCGCGCAAACTGGCTGTAGCGTAAAACCGGTCGGCATAGCTATAAGCAGCCCTGACAATGACTGACTTCAATATATAGGCTTCCTTTGAATAGCCATTTGAATATGTAAAGCTGTCAGAATGATCATTATATTCATAAGCGCCCAGCAAATTCACCGTGCTTTTGCCGAAAGTCTTATCATAATTCAGATGAACATTGACGTTGTACCAATGCGTATCTTCTGTTGAACTGGTTGACTGGCTTTGATTGCCTTCGAGGGGGAAAGAAGGAATATATCCATTAGACTGAATATTGTTGAGATCGGCCGAACCAGATACGCCGAATTTCAGATCGTCCAAGATGGAATAATCAGCCGAGCCATTGATGAGGTTAAGGTATTCTTTGTCACCAAGAACTTCCCCGCTAAGACGCTCTGCAGGGTTTGCCTCATTAAAATCTGAAAAAGCATAATAGGAGCCGTCGGTATTCTTAACCGGGTAAGTCGGCGGCGCGTTGGGCACAAAGCTAAAAATGGAGTAATCGGTATAGTTACGCGTTGTATTCACGTTCTGTATGCCGGCTTTTATATCCAGTTTATCAGCCAAAGCTTTCAGTTCAGTATTGAAACGCAGACCCAACTGTTTTTTACCATTGTTCATGATAATACCCGGCTGATCCTGGTAGTCGATGCCGCCCAGGTAAGTGATAGCCTTCGATCCAACGGAAAGCGTTAAAGAGTTTTTTTGCTGAATGGCTGTGCGGCCGATGGCTTTTTGCCAGTCGGTGTTTGCGCCTTTATCATAGAAGCCAGCATTTGAGCCAATGGCGTTCTTGTATTCGGAAGCATTAAGCAAGTCATAATATTTACTTTGGGTAGCCGCCCCTACCAAACCATTATAGGAAAGGACCGGATGCCCTTTTTCGCCTTTTTTAGTAGTGACGATGATCACGCCATTGGCTCCGCGCAATCCATAGACCGCGGTTTCCGACGCATTTTTTAAAACGGTATAAGAAACGATCTCGTCGGGCGGCATATTCTGAAATTCTGACGCATCGTTCAGGATCACCCCGTCCACGATAAACAAAGGCGACATATTGCCATATAGGGATGACTGTCCCCTGACTCTTACCGCAGCCGTTTGGTTGGGATCGCCGCCGGGCTCTGTAACAGTCACCCCCGGCATTTTGCCGGCCAGCTGATCGACCGGGTTAAAAATGGCACCCTGGTTAAATTGTCTATCAGCAGGTACCGTAATAATGACACTTGCGGCATCCGGATAATGCGGTGTCTTTTTGTTGGTGGTGTCTGCCGTTTTGTTGCTAGTATTTTGGCATAGAGCAGGTAGGAAAAAGAAGCATAGTGCAATGGTGCAGGCGACATTGACAAGATTTTTGATGCGCATACTGATGTGAATAAGGTTAATTAATCAACTAAAGGAACGAACTTTCAACCGATTTTCACAAGGCAGCTATTAATAAAATTCAATCCGCCAGTTTTTCTAAGTTATTCTTCAACTGTAAAGGCCGGGTTGTGTATAATTTCCCAAAGGTGCCCGTCGATGTCTTTAAGATAACCGCC
>JAFDZK010000024.1 GCA_018267005.1 Bacteroidota bacterium | reverse complement strand
CTGCCATGCAGCCATATCTACAACCAGTATATTTTCATGGATGACGCGCAGAAGACCATACAAAAGCTGGAAAGCAAGCGCCTGCGGCTGCAATCACTGGCCAACTATTCCCGTGAGAACGCCCTTGCCAAAGATGCCACCAACGAATTTCTGAACGAGGCCATCGGGCAGCAGCGCATGCCTGTGAAGGCGCATTTTAATCTATTGGTTTGGACTGAGGAAAAGGAGCAGCTAAAAGACCTGAAGAACCTGGTCACCTCGGCGCTGGCGCAAATGGATGCAGTCGCCAAACAGGAAGTCACCGGCGCACCGCAAATATACTGGGCCGGCATTCCGGGCAATGAGGCCGATTTCCCCATGAACGACACCTTCGACACTTTCGTGGAGCAGGCAAGCTGCTTTCTCAACCTGGAAACCAGCTACCGCTCTTCACTCAGCCCGGTAGGTATCAGGCTCGGCGACCGGCAAACAGGCAAGCCGGTACATGTAGACATCAGCGATGAGCCGGTGAAGCGGGGCATTTGCACCAACAGGAACAAATTCATATTGGGGCCATCGGGCAGTGGCAAGAGCTTTTTTACCAACCACATGGTGCGCAGCTATTATGAGCAGGGCACACACGTAGTATTGGTGGACGTAGGCCACAGCTACAAGGGATTGTGTGATATGGTCGGCGGCTACTACTTTACCTATGACGAACGCAATCCCATCCGTTTCAATCCCTTCTATATCGGCGCAGACGACACGCTGGACACGGAAAAGAAAGAGAGCATTAAAACCCTGCTGCTCGCATTATGGAAAAAAGACGATGAAACCTTCGGGCGTTCGGAATACGTGGCCTTATCCAACGCGCTGCAGGGCTACTTTGACAAGCTGGATAAAGACCGTTCCCTGTTTCCCTGCTTTAACAGCTTTTATGAATACCTGCAAAATGAGTTTACGGCCATATTAAAGGCCGACAAGGTAAAAGACAGGGATTTTGACATTGATAACTTCCTGTATGTGCTGCGGCCCTATTACAGGGGCGGTGAGTTTGACTACCTGCTGAACGCGACCGAAAACCTCGACCTGCTGAAAGAACGCTTTATTGTTTTTGAACTGGATAACATCAAAGACCATCCCATATTATTCCCGGTAGTCACCATCATCATTATGGAGGTCTTCATCAGCAAAATGCGCAAGCTCAAAGGTATCCGCAAAATGATATTAATAGAGGAAGCCTGGAAAGCGATTGCCAAAGAAGGAATGGCAGAATACATCAAATATCTTTTTAAAACAGTGCGCAAATTCTTTGGCGAGGCCATCGTGGTAACTCAGGAGGTGGAAGACATTATCAGCTCCCCTGTGGTGAAGCAGGCCATCATCAATAACAGTGACTGCAAGATACTGCTCGACCAGAGCAAATACCAGAACAAATTTGATGACATACAGGAGCTGCTCGGCCTGACCGATAAGGAAAAGGCATTGGTGCTGTCAGTCAACAAGGCCAATGACCCGGCCCGCAAGTACAAAGAGGTATTTATCAGCCTCGGCGGGATGCTGTCGAAAGTTTACCGTACGGAAGTATCGCCGGAGGAATATTACGCTTATACCACGGAGGAAACAGAAAAAGTAAAAATGAGTGCGTATGCCAGCAAATACGGCAGTATAGAAAAAGGCATCACGGCATTGATTAACGATTCAAAACAATAAACAATTAACACAAACTATCATGAACTGGACAAAATTGCTTGCCTCAATATGTGCTTACAGCAGGACAACTACTATTGGGATTATGCCGGAAAAAATTACGACGGCATTGCTGCCGGGAAGATATTGCCGGGAATTTACGGAACAGGGATACCTGATCAAGGAATCATTGAACATCATACCCGGTAAGCCGGATGCAGACTTTTTTAAAATAGTCAGGACCATTTATCTGTTACAGGCCGATAAACAAACGCCGGTGAACTACCAGGAGGAAGAACGGAAGGCTTCATATGATCCTTACACACAAGAGGTAACAGTTGTCAATACTAACAAAAAATACTTCTTCATCCCGGAAGAAGACCTGTTATCTACAGGTACCTGCCTCTACAAAAAAGTTCAGGGAATATATAACGAAGATGAATTTGTTGAGAAAATTAAACAATGTGCTTTATGAAAAAGATTAAATGGATTTTGGTAATGACGATGGCGCTGGTTTTATTTCCAAGAGCAAAAAGCCATGCGCAGATCATAGACGCCATCAACACCGCCATTGAAGAAGCTATCGAGGCGGTAGACCTCGGCGTACAGAAAGTGCAGGCGCAGACCATATGGCTGCAAAACACCGAAGCGCAACTGGAGAATCAAATGGGACTCAGTAATCTGAATGACATTTCATCGTGGCTGAAAAAGGAAAAAGACCTGTACAACAATTATTACCAGGAGCTTAAAACGGTCAGGACAGTTATTTCAGACTACGATATGGTGAAGCAGATCATCGCCCAGCAAAAGGAACTGATGTCCGAATATAAAAGCGCCTTCGCGCTTTTCCGGCAGGACAGGAATTTTTCACCGGACGAGATCAATAACATGGCGGATATTTATTCAGGCATACTGAATGAAAGCGCCCGTGACCTGACAGAACTGGCCAATGCGATCACTTCTTTCCAGGCGCAGATGTCAGATGCCGAGCGCTACGCCCTGATCCATAAGGCGGGCGCGGATATGCAGCGCAACCTTGACAACATGCGGCAATTCAACAATGCCAATGTACAGTTATCTGTTGAGCGGTCACAGGAACTCAATGATGAGAAGGAAATCAGGACTTTATACGGACTTCCTCAAAACTGACCCATGAAAAAGTATTGCACAGTATTGCTCATCATAGCCTGGTCTGTACCGGCCATAGCGCAATCGCGGTTCCAGACCATGCTTAACCAGGTGGCGGGACTGGAAAGCTACCTTGCCTCGCTGAAAAAGGTGTATTCGACTACTACGAATGGGCTGAATACGATCCATGACCTCAAAAATGGCAGCATGTCATTAAACCAGTCCTATTTCATGTCGCTGAAGAATCCATCGTCCGCCGTAAAGAATGATCCGCATATACAAGCCATCAGCGACTTGCTCCGGCAGGTACAGCAGGTCTTCGGCAATGCCATTAGCTGGCAGCAAAGCCAGGGTTTGCTGACGGGGGATGAACTGAGCTATATGAGAGCGGTGTACAGCAACCTGCTTGCCGAATGTAACAAAGACTTGCAGGAATTGAACATGGTACTCTCGGACGGCGGCGTCCAAATGACCGACAAGCAGCGGATTGACAGGATTGATGCGATTTATAAAGACATGCAGGGTAAATACAGCTTTGCCCGGTCTTTTACGCACAAAGCCTATGAACTGGCATCTGAGAGAAGTACCAGTAAGACGGATAATAAATCACTCAAAACATTATATAATCTAAACTAAAGAGTATGAAAAAAGCAGCAGTAATGATGTCGTTATGCTTCGCTCTTTGCATTGCAGCGCCGACTGCCAGCCGTGCACAGACGATAGCAGACGACCTTGAACAGTTAGCATTGGACATTCAGAAACTGTCCGGGCTTAAAAGTGTGCTGAAGCAGATGTACCAGGGCTATGAGCTGGTGAGCAAGGGCTATGGCGCGGTAAAAGACGTATCACAAGGCAATTTCACCCTGCACCAGGCCTTCCTCGACGGGCTCATGATAGTAAGTCCCACTGTCCGTAAATATCCGCGCGTTCAGGACATTATTAATGACCAGCTATCGCTTGTCAGCGAATACAAGTCTGCCTATAGTGTGTTTAAAAGCGACCAGCAGATCACGCCCGATGAGATCGGGTACATAATGGACGTGTATAATAACCTCGTGTCCCGGAGCCTCGATAATCTTACCGCTTTATCCACTGTCATCACGGATAACCAGGTACGTATGAGCGATGATGAGCGGCTCAGGCAGATAGACCGGATCTACGCGACAGGGCACGATGAGCTAACGTTCCTGCGGCAGTTCAACGACCAGGCACGGAGTGTCGCGCTGTCAAGGGCGCAGGCTGCCGGTGACCGGCAAACCATTCAAAAACTGTACGGAATACAATAGCGGCTTAAACTAAAAGTAATATGAAACACAGATCATTAATAGCTGCCGTAATGGTAGCGTCAGCCACGCTTTTGCCCATATTTTCCTATGCACAGGGAACTGCGGAAGATATGCACAGCCTGAGAGGCATCCTCAGCACACTCTACGACCAGATGATCCCTTTGTGCAGCCAGATGATAAACGTAGGCAGGGGAATCGCCGGTTTTGCAGCGATGTGGTATATCGCCATGCGCGTATGGAAACATATCGCCGCCGCTGAGCCTGTAGATTTTTACCCGTTGCTGCGGCCCTTCGCAATAGGCTTTTGCATTACCATATTTCCAACCGTGCTTAATACCATCAATGGTGTGCTGTCACCCACGGTTGCGGCTACGGCGGCAATGGTCGGCGATCAGAATGTGGCCATGCAGAATATCCTGAACGATGAACAGGAGAATATTACGCAGCAGGGGGCTGCTTCCTTAAATAACGGCTCTGATAAATGGTATGGCTATAGTCATCCTGACAATACAACCACCACTTCGCCTGCCAATAGCTCCATTGCAGACCAGTTTTCCGGCTGGGGCTTTTCCAACATGATCAAAAGAGCTTTGTGGCGGGTACTCAACACCTGCTATGAGGCGGCGGCATTGTGCATAGACACTATCCGCACGTTCAAGCTCATCGTACTGGCCATCTTAGGCCCGCTATGCTTCGGGCTAAGTGTGTTCGATGGATTTCAGCATACGCTCAAGCAATGGCTGGCGCGGTATGTCAATGTCTATATGTGGCTCCCGGTAGCTAACATTTTCGGGGCCATACTGGCGAAAATACAGGTAAACATGAACCTGGTGCAGCAGGCAGGCGGCCCCAATGTGGACCATACCAATACCGTTTACATGATCTTTATGCTGATCGGGATCGTCGGTTATTTTGCCGTCCCGTCTATAGCCAATTACATCATCCATGTCGGAGGACATGCTTTGCTCAGCAAGACGACAGCCGCCGCAGCTTCTACGGCAACCCTCATGACGGGGATGAATTTTCAAAGCATTGCCTCAGCTAACCAGGCAAACAGCCAGACCAATAATTATTCATCCAGCAGTACAGACAACAATTACAGCACCCATATGGAGAATAAGATAAAGGGTAACACAGACACTAAATAGTAATAACCACAAACAGATACAATCATGTTCCAGAAAATGAAAAATATTGATACTGCGTTCCGCCACATAAAAGCGTTCAGTATTGTGTTCCTCGCCGGATGTGCCGTCATGAGCGGCTATATCGTATTCAAATGCTACCAGTTTGTATCCAACAGCCAGCAGCATATTTATATCCTTGCCAACGGCAAGGCGCTCGAAGCGTTCAGCGCCGGCCGGAAGGACAATATCCCGGTGGAGGCCCGCGACCATATACGGATGTTCCATTTCTACTTTTTCACGCTCGACCCCGATGAAAAAGTAATACAGGCCAATATCACCAAAGCGCTGTATATGGCAGACAACTCCGCAGAGCGTATGTATGACGACCTGAAGGAAAAGGGCTATTACGGGGATATTATTTCCGGCAATATCAGCCAGCAGGTATCCGTTGACAGCATCCATGTGGACATGAATACCTACCCGTATCCTTTCCGGTATTATGCCAAAGAGAAGCTGATACGCGCCACATCCATTGTTACCCGCAGCCTTATCACGGAGGGCACCCTGAGAAATGTATCCCGCAGTGACAATAACCCGCATGGTTTCCTGATCGAAAACTGGGCGGTCATTCAAAACCAGGACTTAAAAACAGAGAACCGATGAAAAATATCAGGCAATGCTTCAGGGCAAAAAAATCAGAAGAAAACACAAGCCCATTCAGCGAATATGTTTTGCAACTCCAGCGCAGGACGGCGGATTACCTCAATAGTAAAGCCCGCCACCTGACGGCTGCGCAGCTCAAAGTGCTGCTTGTCTGCTTTTGTATGATTGCCGGCGGTCTCTGCTGCTACATAGCCTTAAAGCCCATCATCTATGGCAACGGCCCGCCTTCAAGGACGCATAAAACATATGGAGAGCGTGTAAATCCTCCCCGAAACAGCGATAAAAAATAGTGTAAACAATTAAAACAGATAAAATGGTACCAACGAAATCACCCGATGCAAGGCAGAAAAAAATGCTGCTTGTCCTGCCGCTGATTGCAATTCCATTCCTTGCTATGTTCTTTTGGGCATTAGGAGGCGGTAAAAATGCATCAGCCAATCCAACAAATGGCGCGGCCGGCCTCAATACACGGCTGCCCGGTGCAAAACTTAAAAACGACAGCGATGAAACTAAGCTCAGCTTATACCAGCAGGCGGAAAAGGATTCGCTCCAGTTCAGGGAGGCGGCAAGCAATGACCCGTATTACCACGCTGATACGGCCAATAAAACCGGAGCCGGGCAAAGTCCGGGGATTATTCCGGCTGGCGGCGCTGCCGGTGCTTATCAGCCGTTCGTCAGTAAAAAGGCGGCGGGCACAGCAAACAGCCTTGCCGAAAATGAAGCGCGTGTAAACCTCCAGCTGGCGCAGCTCAAACAGCAGCTTAACCAGCCCCAGCCGCCCGTAACGCCACCGCCAGCGGAACGGCCTGCCGTGAGCGATGCCCGGTTGCAGCAGTTACAGGCTGCATTACAGGCCACGAACGGCAACAATGCTGCCGATCCACAATTACAGCAGCTCAGCCGGATGCTCGACAAGATAAAGGATATTCAAAATCCCGGTCTTGCCCGTGAACGCATGAAAGCGGAATCTGAGAAGAATCGCGGAGAGGTGTTCCCGGTAACTGTAGGCAAAGAAGCTAACCCGCTGTCCACTTTGCAAAGTGACAGCGGGAAGACAACCTCCGGCGCAAACGGCTTTTTCTCCCTCTCGGATCAGCAGCAGGAAGACAACAGCCAGAATACGATTGGGGCGGTAGTGGCCGCAACGCAAACGCTTGTCAATGGCTCAACCATTAAGCTGCGCATAGTCAATGACATTTATGTTGATGGCAGGCTGATACCGCAAAACACATTCGTCTATGGAACAGCGGAACTAAGCGGAGAACGCCTGGGCATTAAAATAAAAAGTATCCGGTATCAGAAATCACTGTTCCCGGTATCGCTGTCTGTTTACGACATGGACGGGCAGGACGGTATTTATATACCCGGTGCAATTACCCGCGATGTAGCAAAGGAAAGCGCCGATGAAAGCGTACAGAGCCTGGGCGTGCTGAACTATGACCCCTCACTCGGGGCGCAGGCTGCCAATGCGGGTATAACCGCCGCCAAGACCCTTTTCAGCCGCAAGGTACGGCTGGTCAAAGTAACTGTAAAAGCGGGCTACCAGGTATTGCTGCGCGATGAGAAACAACAGCAGAACAACCAGTGAACAGCAACAATAATGATTAACTAAACAAAATCCAAAGTGATGAAAAAGATAAGTGCAGTATGGTTAACAGGGATTTTATGCATCCTCACCATTTTTAAAGGTATTGGCCAGACATTACCTGAAACAAAAGCGGCGCTGATAGAACCGTTCCGCTTAGCCATTACCTACAACAAAACAACCAACCTCGTCTTTCCCTATGCCATTACCGGTGTAGACAGGGGAAGCCGTGATATACTGGCTCAAAAAGCAATAGGCGCGGAAAATGTATTGCAGATAAAGGCAGGAAAGATGGGATTTACGGAAACCAACCTGACCGTACTCACGGCTGATGGCGGCCTGTACGCCTATACGGTGGATTATTCCGATGCGCCCGCCAACTTCTCCTATGTGTTCAAAAAGGCCGGAATAACAGATAAGCCTGTAGCCGTATTCGCAAAGGATGCTACAACGGACGTGATCAGGAAGGAAGCGGACCTTGTTGCAGTAAAAGAGCCAACGCTGAAAAAACCTTACGATGAGAATTTTGATATTACTCTTTCCGTCAAAGGGATATACGCCCATGCCGATGTTATCTACTTTCAGCTTTTATTAAAAAATAGTTCCTCCGTCGGTTATGACGTACAATCCCTGCGCTTTTTCATCAAAGACCAGAAGCGGGTAAAACGCACGGCCGAACAGGAAGTGGATTTGACGCCGGTATATGTCTCCGGCAATGTCGCAGGCATACCTGCGGGGTCTGAACAAAGAATAGCGGTGGCATTGCCAAAGTTTACGATCCCAGATAAAAAATACCTGGATGTGGAATTGATGGAAAAGAATGGCGGCAGGCATTTGTCTGTACGCATCAAAAATAAATTACTCGTTAAGGCACGGCCAATACAATAGGTCTGCCGGAAGATAAAACTGGCCTGTTCAGACCAGCAATAGATAACCGTAAAATTTAAATGTTATGACACAGGAAAATTTTGAATACCTGAAAAAGCAGGTTAAATACACCGGCTTCGGGGATGCGTTGGAATTTGCGCTGAAGGATAATATGGAAAAAGGCGCTGCAAATTTTCAGTTGCAGCATTCAGCGGAATTTGGCAAAGACAAAGTGAACGCGCTTTTAAACTTCCGGCTATCGGAACAAGGCATGTACTTTTTCAATAGCTATGATATGACTGTACAAAAAGAAGGCGTTCCCGACATGAAACAGACCTTCTCCGTGTATGGGCCACAATCCGTGGAAAAGAAAGGCGAAGCCATAGACGGCGAGCCTAAGAAAGAATGGGTGAATAGCAATATAACCTTTAAGGAAGGATACAACCTGATGCAGGACCGGGCTGTCTTTAAAGACTTTGTCAGTAAGGAGGGCGAGAAATATTCTTCCTGGGTTATACTGAACGCTAAGGACACCGATGAGCATGGCAATTGTAAGATCAAACGGTTAAAAGACTTCGACCTGAAGGCAAAACTTGCCGAATATCCCATTAAGGAACTGGACAATGCGGATAGTAAGAAACAGTTGATCGAATCCCTGGAAAAAGGCAATCGTCCAACGGTCACGATGCTGTTCAATGGCAAGGAGGAAAAACGGGCCATTGAAGCTAATCCTGTCTATAGGGGCATAAAGATGTTTGACGGGAACCAGCGGACAATCATGCAGCAGCAAGACCCCAATGCTCCGAAAGAGGGGAACGCGCAAACAATGGCGCAAAACACTCAGGCGGATACGCAGAATACAATAAAGAATGATCAGGCAGGCCCACAACATGAATCCTCTAATCAAAATGCCCCACAAGGTGAGCAGAAAAATAACCAGTCGGCCACGCAGGCTGAATCACCAAATGACCGGCAGGGCTTACAAAACGGGCAGCAAAATGCTGCAAAGGACACACAGGGACAGGCCCAAAATGCGCAAAAAGAAGAAAAGAAAAATGCTAACAACAATCGTCAAAGACGTCGGAACGGGGTGTCGTGACCATGCCCGGAACACGGAGGGTATTTTTAGAAACTGTTAAGAATGGTATAGCCGCTCATCCATACCGGCTGGGCGGCTTATCATAAATATGCATAAGCGCAATAAATACAGAGCGGAGGAATTTGTAAGGGACACATACGGCAAAGAGCTTTTAGCATAGGAAATTGAGTAGAGCATGGAACGATCCGCGTTATTATCGGACTTTTTTAGAGCTATAGCTAATGATCCTACTATTGGCGTCAGTCATATAAGTCTTTACTGCGCACTGCTTAGGAATTTCGAAGACAATGGCGGTGTTGATCCGTTACCCATTATTAAGAATGAATTGATGAGATCGGCAAAAATATCAGGTAAGGCAACTTTTCATAAATGTATAAGCGACCTGCACAGCCTGGGCTATATCAGGTACCAGCCCTCACATAACTACAGGAAAAAAAGCAAAGTATTTCTCTATTCTAAGTTAACTTATAAAAATTGAACAATGAGTGCAGAGGTGGTTACAAAAGAGGATTTGGAAATATTCCGAATAAAATTGTTAGATGATTTCAGACGGCTGTTGGCTTCACAGCAACAGGAACCGAAAAAAGAATGGCTAAAAAGCGGTGAAGTACGCAAATTACTTAAAGTTTCCCCCGGCACACTGCAAAATTTAAGGATTACAGGTAAAATACATCCGACTAAAATTGCAGGCACATGGTATTACAACCTGGAAGAAATTAATTTACTGTTCGGCCAACACAAGGGATGAAATGACGGAACAATGCACTGTAGAGAGCTTATTAAGCCGATTGTCGAGTGACCAGCGAATAACCGTTTGGCACATGGCTTTTGTCCTGGCGCTATTACGGCTTGCTGAATACAATGTTGTAAAGCCTGTTCAAGTTTCCAGAAAGAAAATCATGCAATTATCCCATATTAACAGTATAGCTACCTACCACAAATGTGTTAAAGACCTTCAGTGTTTTGGGATAATAGATTACCAGCCTTCTTACCATCCCGGAATTGGCACACGCATAATCTTCATGCAGATTACAAAAGCCGCCCCAAACAGAGGCGGCTTTATACACTAACTATAATGCTAAGCTTTATACAGCTTGCGAAAGCTTTTGTTTTAATGCGGCCATGTCACTGCTTGTTTTCATATCAAGCACTTTAGCGTAATGTTGGGTCTGCCTGATCGAATTGTGGCTAAGGAGCTTGGATACTGTTTCTATCGGCACACCGTTACCTAATGTTATCGTAGTGGCAAATGTATGCCTGGCAATATGGAAAGTTATCTTTTTTGTAATTCCGCAAAGGTCTGCAATTTCCTTTAGGTAAGCATTCATTTTCTGATTGGTCAATACGGGCAAAACAGAATTTGCCTGTCGGCATTTTGGATGATCTTTGTATTGATCCATTATCCGAACCGCTTCCGGCAGCAACGGTAACCTGATGGGTGATTCCGTCTTTTGCCGCTTCGAATTTATCCATAGTTCACCATCATCCCCAATCGAAATCTGACTGCGCTTTAAATTTTTGACGTCAATATAAGCAAGCCCTGTATAGCAGCTAAAGAGAAAAATATCGCGGATATTGTTCAGGCGGTCTGTGTGCAAATCTTTTGTCGTCAGTGTATTAATTTCCGCCTTTGACAGCGCAACCCTGTTGACTGGCTTTTGTGTAGTCTTAAATCCGGCAAACGGATCAGCGGTTAACCATCCTTTGGAAATACATTTTAATACAATTTTTTTAAAATTAGCCACATACTTCATAGTAGAATTATGATTACACTTCCTGACGGCTTTAAGCCAGAACGCAAAGTCTGCTGCAAAGTCATAATTCAGTTCTTTCAATTCTAAATCTTCAGCCTGGTACTTCCATTCGATGAAGGCTTGTACGTGCTTGTAAACGGTTTCAAACCGTTCCAGCGTGCCCTCGGAATAGCCATTGCCAACAAGCGCTTCCATCTGTGAATTATGTTCGCGCAATGCCTGCAATACCGTGTGCTTAACCTCATCCTTGCCGGTAAGGGCGTTTTTTAATATTTCGGCAGTAAAATTTTTCTCTGCGGAGAGCAGTTTTGATTTGATATTGAAGACATTATTCCTGAATGCGTCTAAAAAGGCATTCAGGTTGAGTGCATCTTCCTTTGTTCCTTTGGCCTTACCTGCAGACTGGTCCCACCGGGAGGAATACCACATCCGTTTGGTCGAAATCTCCTTTGCAATACCATCAACGGTAATACGCAAATAAACATACCTTTCGTCACTTTTCTGATTTTTAGGCTGCTTCAGAAAGAAGAACAGCCCGAAACTTTTTTCCAACATAATCTCAATTTTTAAAGGTTAATTAAAATTGGAAATGTTTTCGTTCCTGAACAAGATGTTTACCTTATGAACATGTTGAATTTCAGCGATTTACAGAAAACAGGTTGCGTCTTTTTTGTTAAATAAAAGACGCCACGAATGACGCTGGTAAATCTTGGGCTTTTTTGAAAATTTTGAATAGTGCAAAAAACAAAAAAGCCTGAAAATCAATGATTTTGCAGGCTTTTGTAAGTTTTGATAATGCTATCAGCGGAGAGAGAGGGATTCGAACCCTCGATACACTTTTGATGTATACACACTTTCCAGGCGTGCTCTTTCGACCACTCAGACATCTCTCCGGAATTTGGACTGCAAATGTAAGCTATTTGACCGAATATTGAAGGGTTATATAGGCGCTTACTGCTTTATGAATTTCGCGTTGCCGATAAGTGTGTTATTCCGGCTGTCTAAAACCCTGACCAGGTAAGTGCCCGGCACAAGCCCGCTGACGTTCCACTGCCATGCGTTTTGACCGGTGGCAGCCTCTTTAACCACCAGTCCAAGGCTATTGGTAACCCTGATGCTGTAGGACGGCGTGCCATTATGAACCGACGGATCGATTGCCAGGTTCACCGTGGAGCCAACCGGGTTTGGGTATACATCGATGTTGCTTTTTACCATTCCGCCTGCCTGCGGACTAAATTCGACCGGTATAATAGCAGAGTACGTAATATTATTGTTGATATCCTGCTGTTTCAGGCGGTAACGGTCGACTCCCTGTGCGGGATTCTCGTCAGTGAAGGTATAGGTCCCGTCGCCGCTGCTATGCAATGAGCCTAAAACATCAAAAGTTTTGCCGCCATCCGTGCTGCGTTCGACGGTAAAATCGGTATAGTTCTCCTCGTTCTCGGTCACCCAGGTCAACTTGGTTTGCAGCATATCCGGCACCCTGGCGGCGCTGAAATTGAGCAAGCGGTACGCGTAAGCCGGATTCTGCCGAAGCAATAATGAAAAACGTTTTGACCCAAAAGATGAAGGCTCGTTCTTTGTTATGTTGAAGCTATAGGTATTGTTATGCCGCATATCAACCGAGTCTTTTTGATAAGCGTCGATCAGCCAGATGTCGTACAACTGCGGTATCCCCACAATGCTCTTCATATTAAGCGAGTAAATGCCATCGGTATTGACGTCGACATTCAGCGGAATCTTTTCGCCTGGCCCGGGCAGGGGGCGCATGTTAATGGCCAGCGCAACGCTGTCGCTCGAGAAGCTGGCCAGGCTTACAACGCCGTAGCCGGTTTTGTAAGCCGCATCATACGCAGGGTTGAATGCCGTTGCAGCCGAGTTATTGAAACGCAATAATATTTCGTCGGTATTGACGGAATCTTTTGCAAGCTGCAGGCGCAAATACCGGCTGTTGGCCGTCTGGTCGAGCGGCTTACCCATTAAAAGCTTTGTGCCCGCCGGCTGCGAATTGGTTTTAGCCGACTCGTTGAAGATCAGTTGCGATGACGCGCTTGTCGCTACTACGAAAAATCCCTGCCCGCTGGCTATAATGTTGGTTGCATTATTGGTTCCGCTACCGCCGCCGCCTTTTACGTATGCCCCGTAGTTGTGGCTGGACGGGTCAATAACATAAATGGCGCTGCCTACAGCGCTCCCATAAATTCCCGTGGTGGTTGACGAGGTTTGGAAGGTTTCCCAATCGATGGAACTGGCATACGGATTTCCCACCAGGTTGTACCCTTTCACGGGCGAGCTGGTTGTATAGCTTAAATTGGTTGACGACGGTGTAAACCAATTGTGCACCGTTACCTGGCCCTGGTTAAGCGTGCCCGCCGTGCTTAAGGTCGCGCTTTGCGGAACGTAAGTTGTGGTGGTTTCCGCCGCATAAGAGGCCGACGCTCGGTTTCCCCTGAACCAGCACAAAAAGCCATTGGCTACCGGGATATAGTAACCCGCGCCGTCGACGTCCAGCGTATATTTATACGAGGGCGAATTGTTGATCGTATTGACCCCCCGGTAATTGCTGTTCAAAAAAGTAGTGTAGCCCGGGGTCATGTTTTCGCGGTACAGGTATATCGTCGGGTTTGCCGCACTGGTGTTGTCAAAGCCCCCGCTTGTTGTTGTGGCGGTTAAATATATCGAGCTTTTGAGGTAATTGATGCTATAGACATTATTGGAATACGTATCGGCGCCGCTGTATACCGGCGAGGAGAGCAAGCGGTACCCGCGATAAACCAGGCTTCCGCCTTTAAGATACCGCTGCACGTTAACATTGCCGGTTATAGAAGCCGCAGCCGGTATAGCGGCTACAGTCGCCGATCCTGAGGCGTCTGAATTTAAGGTTAAAAGACCGCCGGCAGCCAGTTTAGCGGTACCGCCCATGGTCAATATGCCGATGTCCGAAACAAAAAAACCGCCTGAACCAGCTAAGGTTTTGGTGCCGGAATTTTCGAATGTGACATTATTGAATGTCGTGCCCGCCGCGCTATTGTCGGTCAAGGCCTGAGAGCCCGCCTTGTTAAAATAAACCGAACCCGTGCTTGCGGTAAAAGTCGAACTATTGGTGTAATCGCCGTTAAAATACACGCTCCCTGTACTGCAGGTAAACGTACTGGTATTGCTAAACGCACCGTTAAACGTCGCCGTCCCCGATCCGCACGTATACACAAAATTGTTGGTTACCGCCCCGGTATAGGTCATATTCTCCGCATTCTCAAGAATACTGCCTGTATTGGTGGTGGTACCGCCTATAGATGTACTGGCCGAACCGGTACTGCCGTTAATAGTAGCGCCTGAGTTTACCGTAAGATTGCCACTCACAGTAACATTGCTGGTGCCTTCGGTCACGATAGTTGAATTTGTCCAGTTGCCGGTCACGCTAACCGAAGGATTATTGGTGTAGAGGTCGACTGATCCGCCGGAAGTCGACCAGTTACTGCTGATCGTCATGCTGCCGCCGTCCACCTGCTTCGCGCTGGCACCGCTTAAAGTTAAATTTGGATAAACCGCCGGCGAATTACTTATAAACGAATCTGCCCCGGTATATACAGTCTGGGTTCCGGAAACTGCTTCGTAGTTTACCGTACTTGCACTTGCCGTACCCGAAGCTGACACAAAATCGAAAAGACCGCCCGTAGCTGCTGTTAGCGGTGCGGCACTTAGCAGGTTAAGGGTATTCGTGGATGTTCCAAGATCCATGTAATAAACTGCGTTATTTTGTATGTTGGTACCAAAATCATCGGTATTATTTACGTAGTTGGAATTTGTAGTAACGATACCGTTTACAGTAAGCGTACCGGAATTAAGGTTAAATACAGGATTATTAACTGAATAATTTTGCGCGCTAAAAATAAAAAAGGCGGTATAAGTGGCCAATGCCGAACTTGTTGTGTTTAATGTCAGATTGCCGTTTATCGTCAATACGGGCAGGCTGCAATTTATAGTTGTGAGGTTAGTCGACGGCCCGGTTCCTCCAAAGATTACATCACCGCTTGGCTTCGGAGGCACTGTGTTATCTCCTACAGTGAACGAAGAACATACCAGCGCTGCTGTGCCGGTGCCCGTAAGCGTGGTCGTAATACCGCCGGCACTGTTGTTATGATCCTGTGTTACGCTGCCGGTAACGGTAAGCGTAATCCCAGTATTAATGGTAAGCGTCATCGCACTGCCGCTATTGTCGCCGAACTCGAGTGAAGCGATGGATACCGACGCGGAAAGAGTCGGTTTATTGCTGGCAAAGGCGGTGACGCCGATCCTGACAATATCCGACGACCCGCTTTGTCCCGGGTAGGTGCTCGATCCGCCTGAACCGGACCTGGTCCAATTGCCTGAGTTGTTCCAGGCAGTAGAAGTGGTACCCTTCCAGTCGAAGGTATATGCTGATGCCGTAAACGATAAGGCTGATAAAATTAAAATAAAGCCGGTAACAAAAAGATTTTTGAGAAATGTGACCATGGTTTCGTGTAGAAAAGGTTATTCACCTTAAAAACATGCCTCAATTCTACGGTTTTACTTTAAAAGAGTTTCACAATATGCTGTAAAACAACTAATTAATTATTAATGGCGGTAATTAATTAATACATATTTATTATTTACCTATAATTATTTTTTAATTAAAAATATATTAAAACTTTTCTCACAGATTAAATTTACCCGATTTTGAGCTCTTTCAGTTAGAAATTTATTTAATTAATTCGATTGGCGTAACAGGATTTTTGCAATTTTTTGATGCCGCAGGTACTTATTTCACGTTCGCGCAGTCATTTTTTGTTGCCATAAACTAAGTAACCGGATGCCTCAAGGCCGTAATCAGGGTTGGGATTAAGCACTTTTACTTTGATTGTGTGTTTGCCGTGGGGCAAATAATATCTCCAGAACAGCTCTTGCCGCCGCGCGGTGAAACTGGTGGGCAATTTGGCGGTCTCGGTCTTCTTTCCGTCGACATACACTTCGGCCTCAAAGACATAATCCGGCGCTTCCTGGTTCTTTTTTTCCGCTTCCCCTCTCAGCACGAAGCCCGTGCCGTTAAAATCAAATGTCAGGTCTTCCCGGCCAACCTCTTTTTGAAGATCGATCTTTTGCAAAGGCACTAAATTCGTAAACCCTTGTTCCAGCCGCACTGGTTTTGGCGCCTGCGTAAGTATCGTTACCTTATCGCCATCGACACTGCCGCCGTTTCGTTTAATATTTTCCAAAGCGTGTTTAAACCCGATCTCATAAACCTTGTTGAGCGACATGGTGGTATATTTAAAATCGATCGGCTCAGCATCCTTCAGCCCCATCTTCCAATAGGCAGGTATTTTATCGTAGCCCAGCATTGCCCCCAACACGCCGCCGACGGTCGACGGGTTACAGTCGGCGTCCTGCCCGCAGCGCGCGGCTATCTTAAGTGTTTTGGTATAGTCGCCGTTGCCATATAACAGCGCGAGCACTACATAAGCCGAGTTAAGTTTCGAGTCGATGTCAAAGGCCTCGAAAACGCCATCCGGGCAGCCGATGTCCGAGGACCATTTTTTTTGCAGCTCGAACCAGGTTTGGCGCCAGTCGTTGGGATATTGCCGGTGCCATTTGATCACATCGCTGATGCATTGATAATAGGCGCTTTTGGAGGGAATGGTTTTAAGAGCTTCGTTCACGATGTGTTGGATATCGTTGGATGTAAAAGTGAGCGTGTACATCGCCCCGATAAACACGCCGCCGTACCAGCCGTCGCCATAATTCATGATATGGCCTATCTTGTCGCTTATCCTGGAAGCCGTATTGGGCATAGCCGGGCTCATCAGCCCGGCAAAGTCCGATTCGATCTGGTAGTCGATATCGTCAGAATGCGGGTTGTTCATCCAGTAACCCGATTGCGGCGCTTTAATGCCATTGAGCAAGTTATAGCGAGCCGCCTGGTTGGCGTGCCACAGCATATAACCGGCATGCGCGAACGCATTGGCAAAAGAATCCACCGGCGCATCAAGACCGTATTTTTCAAAAACATCAACAAAGGTCAGGTCCATGTACAGGTCATCGTACAAGCCCGGGTTTTCCAGCATCGTTTTCTTCAGGTACCCATCGTACCAAACCAGCGGCTGGTAGTCCTGGATAAAAGTGCCGTTGAAGCGGAACTCGTATGGACCGCCAAAGGTGACGGCTATGGTTTGCCCGGCCCACCCGCCCATGATCTTGTCTTTCAATTGTTCTTTGGTTAGAACGATCTTTTTGGGAGCAGCAGGCTTTTGTGCCGACGATTGCAGGCTGGATACAGCCAGCAACATGATTAATAAATACCGGATCATAGATACTAATTTATGGTATTTAATTCACTTCTTTTATCACCACTTTACCCTGGTTCGCCTTCAGCGGCAGCCATAGATAATCTGACTTCGGCAGGTCGCGTTTATTCCAGCGGTCGGCCATAAAGATAAATTGCCCCGGCTTGTTTTGTATGGCAAAAACGAAGGCGCTCTGAGCCCCAAATGTGGTAGTCGCGCCCGGACCCTGGCATGGATTGCCGCGTACTTTGTACGGACCGAACACATTAAACGAAGTCGCATACATAGCCGCATTGGGCGCCCAGCCAGTACATGCAGAAGTGATCAGGTAATAGATGCCATTTTTTTTGAAGAGTGCGGGCGCCTCGCGCTTGAGGCCGATCAGCACACGGCCGTATTTCTGGGTTGGGCTCAGGTAATCATTGCTTAGCTGGCAGATCTGCATTGTCCGGTTTTGCTCTGATGAATAAACCAAATATGCCTTCCCGTCCTCATCCTGGAATACCGTCAAATCTCTTGCCATCTGCCCGTTAGGTCTTACGCTGCCGACATAACTGTACGGGCCGGTGGGGCTATCGCTTATGGCCACGCCAGCCTGGGAATAGGAGTAATCCTTTTTGTCGACATGCATCCACATCACAAATTCTTTGGTCTTTGCATTATAGATCACTTTAGGCCGTTCGATTACGCGGCTTGTATCGAGGTCTTTTGTCGTATCGCCGGTAGTTGGCGCAAGGGCAACCCTTTCATATCTCCAATGTTTCAGATCAGTGGATGAATAGCACGATACTCCGCCGGCGGGTACACGGTAATCTTCCCATTGCTGGTGTGGCACTAACCATGTTTTTCCTTGCTTGATTTCGCCGAACAGGTAATAAACGCCATCGTGGTACAATATACCCGCCCCGTGCGCATCGACAATATAGCCCAAATCGTCACGAAATACACCTTTTACAATTTGTGCCAGCGCAATAGCCGGGATGAACAAAACTATCACCAGGATAAATACACACCTTCTTTTAAGTATATTTATGAACCTGCGGCGTTCCATGTTTATAGTTTTATTTTGCTTATGCCTCTTTTATAGGCAAATGTTTTTGCAAATGCCGAACCCTTTTTCAATTCATAATTCTTAAAGTTCTTCAATTGACCGGCTGACGTGATCTTTGTATTTCCGGGATCGTCAAAATCAGGTTTGATGTTCGCTTCATAAGGCGAAACATCACCCACAACGATAAAATGGGCCTTTCGCCACTCGTCGAAATTCTTTACGCCTGTCATGTTAAAACCTTTTTCAATACTCCACCAATCGTTGGCCAGGTATTTTGCGTCGCCTAATTTGTCTTTGCCTTTGATGAGCGAATCTTTTCCCACAAAAACGTTATACCGGAACACGATGCCCTTGCTTTCGCTTTTTTCCGAATAGCAGAGCGCCGCAACCTTATCATTATAAATGATATTCCCGTACACCTGGCAATCGTGAAACTGCTTCTCATCATCGGAACTGTTCCATATATATAGCCCGGCCTGCGAATCGGATACCGTTCCGTCGTTCTCACTGATATTATACCGGAAAATATTGCCGTGCCATGGGCTTGCGCCCCAGTACTGAAAAATGCAATAACCACTGCCCCAGTTATCGTACGAGACATTGTATTGCACGATGGAATTGGTAACGCCGCCATCCAGGTCGAAGCCGCCGCCGTCCGCTCCGCCTTTTGAGGTTTTGTTTTTGTACGACAGGCAATGCTGGATGGTCACGCTGTCGGCCTCGTAGGCCCAGATACCTACCGGCCCGTTGCCTATACGCGGCATATCCCAGCCGTTGTTGGTGGCCGTGCAATGATCGATCAGTACCTGCCGGCAATCGCCAACTACAATACCATTCCCGCTGTGGTTGGTCAGGTTGGTCGGGTCGCCGGGATTGTTTTCGGCACGGCAATTCAATATTTTGATATTACGGCTTTGCCGGGTTTGGTATGGCGCCTCAACCGTAATTCCGGCCGAGCCATTATCATGAGCGAACACGTTTTTTGCGGTGATATTTTGGGAAGAGTAGATCAGCAAACCGGACTTTTGAAACCCGGAAATATCTACATCGGCTACATCAATATTTTTACTGTCAATGATTGCAAACCCGTCTTTTATATTACCGTTCTTACGGCCCGACCCACGTAAAGACAGTCGCCGGAATTTGATATAATTGTTTTTATAAATTCTGATAGCTGCACTGTCTTGCGAATCAATCATTGCATTATCTGATCCGTAAGCTGTAATTACAATAGGATTGCCTTTGCTGCCACTTAAACCCGCGCGCAATTCCAGCCTGCCTGTAAACGTGTCTCCGCCTTTGAAAAATACCGTGTCTCCCGCGCTAAGTGCAAGGCCGTTTATTTTTTTGATGCTTTTTAGGGGGTTATCTCTGGTACCGCTGTTGTTATCGTTACCTGCGGAGCTGACATACCAATTACGATGGCTTGTATAACCCGGGTATACGCTCCCGATGCTTGTTCCATGCAGGGCAATGCACACCGTAGTGAACAGCAAGAAAACAGACCTGGCGATGGTCATTGTATTGTTTAGTTAGTCGTTGATTCGCAAACGGGCGTTTACAATCGGTTCTGAACGCCAATATCACAATATTAATTGACTAATTGAATAGTTTTCTGAAGCCTTATATCGGCTGACGAGCTTCCGAACATCAACTGGTAATCGCCGGGGTGTGCCACATAATCCAGATTATTGTTATAGCCTGCCAGCAGGGCGCGGTTGATGGTAAATACGATACGCCGTTTCTCTCCGGGCAGCAGCCTGACCTTGCGGAAATCACGCAATTCCTTTACCGGACGCAACGGCTGCGATACAAGCGCGCGGATGTATAACTGGACGGTTTCTTCGCCTGCGTATTTTCCGGTGTTCTCAACCAGGAATGAGAATGAGATCGTTTCGTTGTCTTTGATCGTCGAAGTTAGCTTATCCGACTCCAGATCACTGTATTGGAACGTGGTATAGCTAAGGCCATAACCAAAGGGATACCGTGGCGAATTAGGAAGATCAATGTAGGCCGATTTATAGAACAGATCGTTATCGTTTAGTGCCGGCCGGCCGGTATTGTAATGATTATAATAAATGGGTATCTGGCCCTCGGATCGCGGAAAAGTCATGGTAAGCTTGCCCGATGGATTGTACGCACCGAACATTACGTCGGCCATAGCATCACCGCCCTCGCTGCCGAGCCACCAGGCGTACAAAATGCCGGGCACGTTATCTGCCGTCCAGTTGAATATCATTGGCCGGCCGGCCATCAGTATTACGATCACCGGTTTACCTGTAGCCGCAACTGCCTTTATCAGCTCTTCCTGTACACCTGGTAAATGAATGTTCGATTTGCTTTTTGCCTCACCGGTCATGTCGGGTTTTTCGCCCATGGCCATCACCACCACGTCAGCCTGTTTTGCCGCGGCTATCGCGTCAGCAAAACCGATCCGTGAAGCATCGGTAATATCGCAGCCGGGCGCGTAAAGCATCTTGGTCAAAGGCCCGATCTGTTTTTGCATGCCTTCCCACAACGATACCACATTTTCCTTCGGATCGACGTCCAGCGACCAGAAGCCTTTCAGTTCCTTTTTGGCCTTAACCAGCGGGCCGATGAGGGCAATGGTTTTCAGGTCTTTCGAAAGGGGCAGCACCTGCTTGTCATTTTTTAGCAGAACAATACTTTTCCGCGCCATATCGCGGGCAAATTCTACATTTTCCGGGCGATTAAGCGAGGTTCTCTCCCGTTGGGCATTGATAAACTTATACGGGTCGTCAAAAAGACCGAGCTCAAATTTCTTACGCAAAATACGTGTTACCGATTCATCGATCATGCTCACCGGCACTTTACCGTCGGCCATCAGTTGCTTCAGGTTGTTGATGTAGCTGCGGCTTTCCATATCCATATCGTTACCGGCGGTAATGGCAACCTGCGCAGCTTCATAATTGTCCTTAACGTAGCCATGATTGATCATTTCGCCGATGGAGCCCCAGTCGCTCACAACAAATCCTTTAAAATCCCACTTGCCTTTCAGTACATCCCGCTGCAAATAACTGTTACCCGTGGCAGGTATGCCGTTGAGATCGTTGAACGAGTTCATGAAAGTGGCAACCCCGGCATCGAGCGCGGCCTTGAATGGCGGCAGGTAAATGCTCCACAAAGTATAATTGCTCATATCCACGCTGTTGTAATCACGACCGCCGATGGCAGCCCCGTAGGCTGCAAAGTGCTTGGCGCAAGCCATCACCGCGTCGGTGCTTCCCAGGCTATCGCCCTGGAAACCGGTTACCCTTGCCGAAGCTATGCGCGCGCCCAGGAAAGGGTCCTCGCCTGCTCCTTCCATTACACGGCCCCATCGCGGGTCGCGGGCAATATCAACCATCGGCGCAAATGTCCAATTGATGCCCGAAGCGGATGCCTCGGTTGCTGCTATGCGTTCGGCCTTTTCTATCATATCCATGTCCCAACTGCAGGCCTCGGCCAGCGGAATAGGAAAAGTAATGCGGTAACCATGAATTACGTCCTGCCCGAACAAAAGCGGTATTTTTAACCGCGACTTCATGGCCGCATCCTGGAAGGTTTTAACATGAGCCGTTCCCATGATATTCAGCACCGCGCCCACGCGCCCTTCTCTTATTTCGTCCAGCTTGTTACCCACGTCTTTCGTCACCGGCCCGGTAGCGTCCCAGTCGCCGTTGTACTGGTTCATCTGGCCGATCTTTTCATCGAGGGTCATTTTGGCCAGCAACGTCGCTACACGCTTGTCGATTGCGGTATCGCTTTGCGCAAAGACGTAGTTACCAACGGCGGTGAAACAGATAAACAGGAATATAAAAGTCGCTTGAGTATAGGCTTTTATCATGGTTATTTAATTTTAACGGACTGAATTTAATTAAAAATTTAAAACAACCCTTATAAATTGCCTTTTTTCATTTCCGAAACGGCATAATTTGCCGCCCGTGCGGTTAGCGCCATGTATAGGATCGACGGGCTTTGATTACCGGTGCTCGTCATACAGGCGCCGTCGGTCACAAAAACGTTCTGGCATAAGTGCAACTGGTTCCATTTATTCAGCAACGATGTTTTGGGGTCTTTCCCCATGCGGCAGCCGCCCATTTCGTGGATGTCTAAGCCCGGCGCTTGCTTGTTCTCGTAGATAGTCACATTTTTGCAGCCTGCTTTTTCGAGCATTTCTTTGGTCTGCTTCAAAAAATCCTGTATCATGCGCTCGTCGTTGTCGTCATATTCAACCGAGGTGATCAGCAGCGGGATACCCCACTGGTCCTTTTGATCTTTACTTAGCCTAACATGATTGGTTATTTTAGGCACCGTCTCGCCCTGCATGTACATGTAAACCTGCCAGCCGCCGGGTTCGGTCAACGAATCTTTGTAAGCGGCGCCTACCTGTCCCTTGTCCGTATCGGCAGGATGCTTATCACGGTATGCACCCATAAAAGTCGTAAAACCGCCAAAATAATCGGTCTCCTGCTTATGCAGGTTACGGTAATTCGCCAGGATGAGCTCCGTTGGATTACGGCCATAGTAATACTTATCCAAAAAACCACCCCATTCGGCATTAACCGAGGCGCGGTAATTCTGGAAGGCTACATATTTTCCGAGCAGGCCATTGTCGTTACCCAGGCCATTCGGGAAACGACTGGAAGTCGAGTTCAATAAAACCAGGTTGCTGTTCAGCGCCGAAGCATTCAGAAAGATGATACGCGCCTTATAGATAAACTCTTCTTTGGTGTTCGTATCGATCACCTTAACGCCCGAAGCCTTGCCCAGCTTTTCGTCGTAAATGATCGAATGAACAACCGAAAAAGGCCTGATCGTCAGATTACCGGTCTTTTTTGCCCAGGGAAGTGTGCTGGCATTCGAGCTGAAATAACCGCCGAAAGGGCAGCCGCGCATACACATGTTGCGCGCCTGGCATTTAACCCGCCCTTGCTCAAAATGTATAGGTTCCGGTTTGGTCAGGTGCGCCCACCGGGCATGCACCAAGTGACGATCCGGGTAATTTTCGTTGATCTTTTTACTGATCATTTCCTGCACACAGTTCATCTCAAAAGGCGGCAGAAATTCACCATCCGGCATCGCTTCCAGGCCGTCCCTGGTTCCGCAAACGCCGATGAATTTTTCGACATGCGAATACCATGGCGCTACATCATCGTAACCGACCGGCCAGGCGATGCCATAACCGAATTTTTCAGGATTGGTGAATTCGTATTGGCTCCAGCGCTGGCAGGCGCGTCCCCAGGTAAGCGACTTACCACCAACCTGGTAGCCGCGTATCCAGTCGAAGGGTTTTTCCTGTATGTAGGGATGATCCTTGTCTTTTACAAAAAAATGCGCATCGTCCTCGCCGTATCCCGCCGCCTTGCTGATATATGGATTTTCTTTCAGCCATTCGGTCGTCATTCGGCCGCGGTGCTTAAAATCCCAGGGCGGGGTGGTGGCGGTGGGGTAGTCTTTGATATGTTCCACATTGCGGCCGCGCTCCAGCACCAGCGTTTTCAGACCCAGTTCGCACAGTTCTTTGGCGGCCCAGCCGCCGCTGATACCCGAACCGATAACTATGGCATCATAGGTGTTCTTCTCACTCATCTATCACGGAAAGAATTTAAAATTAGACGACGAAAGGTAGCGTTTTGTACAACATCGCACAACAAAAAACCCTATGCTGTTGGCACAGGGTTTTTCGTGTTTTTTGATAAAGACAATCTTACGGACTTTCGGAGGTTTCCGACTCCCGGACTAATTATTACCTCCTGCCCCCGCCGAAGAAAAAGCCGATGTTAAATGCTGCGAAGTTTTGACTATTGCCATTTGCGTCATTGCCCACCACGTTGTATTCGGCAGACAACCGGAAATGCCCGGCTTCAAAACCAACTCGCGGGAAGAACCCAAATTTGGAACCAAGGCTCACATATCCGCCCGAGCTTGTGCCGCTGCTATTGCCACTGACATCAACCGATCCTTGGTAGTAAAGACCGGCGCCACCGCCAATAAAAGGCCTGAATCCGCCGTTCATCAGGTAAAAATCCAGTGAAGGACACCAGGAGTAAATGACCGATACGTTGGCGCTGCCGCTGGTGCCGGTACCGCTGCCGCTCGTATTACCATACGCCAATCCCGCTCCGGCCATCCGGAAGCCTATGGCAACAGCGTCGGACACACGATAATGTGGCTCGACCACAAATTCGGCGCCCGCTTTGATGTTAGCGTTCGTAACGTTGCTGTTTGACGGTGGGATAGCATAACCCAAGGTAATATCTACCTTAAATTTATGGAACTTTGAAGAAGATGATGAAGTTGAGGACGTTTGAGCGTGTACTGCCAATGAAAACACT
>JAFDZK010000249.1 GCA_018267005.1 Bacteroidota bacterium | reverse complement strand
TCCAGCGACGTCATGGGTTTATAATTCGCGATGGATTCGCGGTTATCCTGTTGCACCTGCTGATTGTTACGGCGTGCCTCGCGGTTAGTGATCAATCCGTTATGAACGGCGCACGAGCTTATTAAAACAGTAAAAAGCAGGGAATATAAAGTTTTTCTCATTCGGGATTGGGCAGGCAAAATTCAATCCAAAAATACGAAATTTATTGTGCGCTGGCTACGAGCGGCGGCTGATCGGCGGGGTTTTCATCCAACAGGTTGAGCTGGTATTTTCTTATTATCGTCATTACCTGCGATGCCCAGGTATGACTGCTGCAATAGCCGCTGTGTTGAATACCTTTAGCCCACCCTGCGTAATCAAAGTGCGTCAATTCTTTCGCCAGGTGGGCAAATTTCTTTTTATCCATGATAACCCGGGCGAAGTCTTCGAACGAATCCATGACCGAGTCGTATTTTTTGTAAGGCGTGACCTTCTTCTTGTTATGGACGATCAGTATATTCTTGTCATAGCCTTTCATGCCGAACTGGTTGTTGAATTGCTGTGCCAGCAGGCTGTTTCCGCAACCCGACTCGTGCATAGCAACCGCGAGTACGATACTTGCGGGTATACCGCTCTGATGCATAATGCGGATAGCGTCGTCTTTAAATTTTTGGATATAGGATTGTGAAGTATTTTGCGCTGAGGCAGCTATGGAGGCAATCACCAGGGTTGCGATCAATAGGGTTTTCTTCATAATTTATTTTTTTCGAACGAGCAGGATACCGTCACGAACCGGCAGGATGAGTTTTTCCACGCGGTCGTCTTTGGCTACCTGGTCATTCAGTTCTCGGATCGATCGGGTATCGGCGTCGTTATCATCGCCGTAAACTTTCCCTTTCCACAAAACATTGTCAATTACTATCAGCCCGCCTGACCTTACTTTATCAAAAACTAAATTAAAGTAAGTTAAATTATTTTTTTTGTCAGCATCGATAAAAACCATGTCGAAGCTGTCTTCCTGAATTTCTACGATAATCTGCGCCGCGTGGCCGAAATGGAGCCTAGCCTTTTTATCCACATTTGTTGACTTAAAATGTTGATTAAGCATCTCTTCCATTTCGCGGTTAACCTCGATGGTGTGGATCAGGCCGTCGTTCGTCAGTCCTTCGGCAAGGCAAATAGTGGAATACCCGGTGAAAGTACCAATTTCCAGGATGCGGCGAGGCCGGACCATTTTACTCAGGAAACTCAAAAGCCGCCCCTGGTAATGACCGGATAGCATGTGTGGCTGCAATACCTTCAAATAGGTTTCACGGTTGATCTTTTGCAACTCGAGGGGTTCAGGGTCGCAATGATCTTCCAGGTAGAGCTGAAGGTCATGGGGTAGAATGTCCATCACGTCAAATATAGACCGTTGATTTGAATGATTAATGGATTTCGTTGATTTTTTTGATCTGAACTGCTGATTTTTTTGATTTTATGATTTTGCTGAAGTCAATTATATTCGGGATATATGAAGGAAATCGTTAACAATTCTTACAAGAATTCTGAGCTGACCGGTAAAATTATTGGCTGTGCGATGAAAGTTCATAGTACTCTTGGCAATGGGTTCCAGGAAGTTATTTATCAGCGTTGCCTCGCTATCGAAATGGGGAAGCAGGGGTTGGATTTTGCGAGAGAGATGCAAATGACTGTTTATTATGAAGGGATAGACGTCGGAATCAGGCGTGTTGATTTCTTAGTTGAAAATATCGTAATGGTGGAACTAAAGGCTATTAGCCAATTGGAGGATATTCATGTTGCGCAAGCTCTCAACTATCTTGAGGCGTATAAGTTGGAAACAGCATTGCTGATAAACTTCGGTGCAAAAAGCCTTGAATTTAAACGCCTAAGTAACGAACTAAAACTCGCCCGTCAAAATCAAAAGAACCAATCAACGTAATCAAGGAATCACAAAAATCAACGGTTCAGACTCTCCAGCCAGGATTGTAGTAATATGACGGCAGAAATAGTATCTACCAGGTCTTTGTTTTGCCTGGCCTTTTTATTCATCCCGCTTTGGGCGATAGCTGCCGATGCCATTTTGGAGGTAAAGCGTTCGTCCAGCATTTCGATGGGTATGCCGGGAAAATTCTTTTTTAGCAGGTTCACAAACCCTTTCACATGGATAGCCGATTGCGAAGGTGTGTTATCCATCTGTTTAGGTTCGCCGACGACGAAGCGCTCCACCTGCTCGGTTGACAGGTATTTTTTAAGGTATTCTACGATATCCTTCGGATGAACGGTATCCAAACCCGTAGCGATGATCCGCATGGGATCCGTTACCGCAATGCCGATGCGTTTGGTGCCGTAATCGAAGGCGATAATTCTCATGTGCAGATATGCTGGTGTGCAAATGTGCAGAATAATTTCCTGTGTTTATGTTATATCCGCACGAACAGATTACGCGTTAGTTAAAATGAGCATAATATTTCAAAGCTTTGGTTAACTTTGATATTAAATATGTTAGATAAGAAAATATCGGTGTTGTACGTGGATGATGAACAGGATAACCTGTTCTCGTTCCTCGCTACGTTTCGCATCAAATTCAGGGTGCTTACCGCCTTCAGCGGCGACGAGGCTTTAAAACTGCTGGAAACGAAATTGGTGCATGTAATAATTTCCGACCAGCGTATGCCCCATATGACTGGTGTAGAACTTTTTGAAAAAGTACAGGCGAAATACCCCGACCCGGTTAGGCTGCTGCTTACGGGTTATGCGGATATGAACGCTGTTATCGATGCCGTAAACAAAGGCAAGATATTCCATTACCTGACCAAACCCTGGAATGAAGAGGAGTTGACGATGGCCATTGAGAGAGCTTATGGCGCCTGGCAGGAAAAACAATCACTTAAGAGTTCCAACGAACAGCTTGAATTCCTGCTGCGGCAAAAGCTGCTTTCGTAATCAGTCCTCACTGCTGCTGAATCCACCGTCGATCTGGGCGAGGAATGCTGCAAACTTTTCGTGGGTCAGCGGTTTTTCGATAGCGACCAGCACCTTATCATGTTTACTTAGTCTTTGCATTTCCGCCTTATTCATGGACGATGTTACGATGGCGATGCGGTAACGGCTCCTGATGTTTTCTGGTAAGGTTTCAAATTGGTGTATAAAGTCGGCGCCGCTCATTTTCGGCATCATCAGGTCCAACAGTATGATCGCCGGGTCCGCTTCGCTTTGGCTATTAGCTGTGATATGGTCCAGCGCCGCGCGGGCCGAACCAAAGATTTCGACCCTGGCGTCACCAGCCAGGTTTCGTATCAGTTTTGCGGCGATATACCGGTCCAACTCTGCATTTTCGACAAGGATAAAGGATAAATTCATTGGCATTATTTGCTTGGAATGGTTAACGTAAACACCGTGCCTTCATCGAGCACCGAACTGACATTGATGTTTCCGCCCAGCTTGATCAAGGCGCCCTTCACATTATACAGTCCTATGCCCGAACCGGACCGGTGCGAAGTCGCCCTGGAGAAAAGATTGAAAATTTCCTGGAAGTGGTTCTCAGGTATACCGATGCCGGTGTCGGCGATACGGATAGCAGCCATATCGTTGCTTACAGACATATCCAGATCGATGCTTTTGTGCTGGAAGTTTTTTTTCTGGTATTTGATGGCATTGGTGATCAAATTGTTGAGGATCATTTTGACAACGAGCTCATCGCTGCGAAAGGATTCAAGCTGGTTTACGCGTATCGTAAAGGCGATCTTGTTAGTGGTCGTATAGATTCGGTAAATGTCTTTCAGCTCATCCGCGAGCAGATTAAAATCGATGTCTGTTATTTTCAGTTCGCCGCGTCGCGAGCTATAATAGTCATGCATGCTGGATATGTAGTCGTCCAGTTTAAAAACGGATTTTTCCATTAACGCCATCAATTCCCTGATCTCTTTGAGATCGGACATCTCACGTGCAATGTCAATCGCGCCAAGGATGCCGGTAAGCGGGCCACGCAGGTCGTGGCTTACACTATAGGCAAATTTGTCCAACTCGGTATATGCTTCCTCCAATTCCCGGTTTTTGACCGACAGCATGGACGAAGCCAGGTAGAATTTGTTGCCTTCTTCAATAGCTGAAATAATGTCCGCCTCGATCCAGGGCTTTCGGATATATCTGAAGATATTGCCCTGGTTTATAGCTGCGATAACCGCTTCTATGTCAGCGTACGCGGTAATCAATATTCTAACCGGCAAAGGGAACCGCGTCCGGATCTCTTCGAAAAAGGCAGCGCCGGTTTTACCCGGCATACGCTGGTCGCAAAAAACTACGCGGATATCGGGGTTCTTTTCCAGGAGTTCGATCGCCTGGACCGTATTTTCTGCCACGAGCACCCGGTATTCGGTGCGAAATGAGGCTTTAAACCCGGTCAGATTATCCGTCTCATCATCGATGTATAGTACTTTGATTTTTTCAGACATAGGCGTTTCGGCTTTAATTCGTTATATCGTGATGGATAGGCAATGTAATGATAAACTCGGCGCCGTTTCCCGGTGAAGAGTTCACGTGGATGACGCCCTTGTGCTTCTTGATCGTATTATAGGCAATAGACATACCCAGGCCGGTGCCCTCGCCAACCTCCTTTGTTGTGAAGAATGGGTCGAAAATTCGCTTTTTTGTTTGCTCGTCGATGCCGATGCCGTTATCCCTTATGCTGATTTCAACCTCGTCGTTAACGGCCTTGGTCGAAATTATGATCTGCCCGCCATCCTGGTCGCCGAATTTTTTGTGAACGGCGTAAATAGCGTTTGACAGGATATTGAGAAAGACCTGGTTCAGTTTTCCGGGATAACATTCCACGGCCGGAAGATCTTCGTATTCGCGTACAACGACAATTTTCCCTAACTGGTTATTCAAAATAACTAATGCAGAGTCGATGCCCTCATTCATGGAAGCGAATTTCAGATCGTCCTCGTCCAGGCGGGAAAACACCCTGAGGCCTTTAACGATCCCGGCCGTACGCGTAGCGCCGTTTTGTATACCGTTGATCAGGTAGCGGATCTCCGTCCGGAGATAATCCATATCATGCGCTTCTTTATAGTCGTCGAGCTCTGTCTTTTTATTTCCCGGCGGCCCTTCCGATAGCACCAGGCCCTCCATATAGTCCATTGCACCGAAAACGATGTCAATATCCCTCATCAATGGGGATACGTTGGAGGTAACAAAGTTGATCGGGTTGTTAATTTCGTGCGCAATGCCCGCGGTCAACTGGCCCAGGGAGGCCATCTTTTCCGACTCGATCAACTGGCTTTGCGCCTGCTTAAGATCTTCAAGCGCGCTGTTCAGTTCCGCCGTACGTTCAGTTACCCTGGTTTCGAGCAGCGTATTTTGCTCGCGGATGATCCTTTCATTTTCGGTGGCTATCCTCAGCGCTTCGGCCTGCGATTCCTCCTTTTCTTTTTTAAGCACGTTAATGCGGTCAGCAAGGGCTATAGAAAGCAGCGTCACTTCAATAGCTATCCCTGATTCCATCGTGTAGTTGGTAAAGTCGTTATAAGGCAGCGCACCCAGGTTGCGGAGTGTAAATAGGATGATGCCGGCAAAAAATATCGTCCAGGCGATCAAAAAATATTTGGCAGGCCTGTATCCCTGTAACGATATCTTTACAGCAACGACATAGATCAGCAACGTCGTGCACAGGGCGGAGATGTCGATCATACGGTAGCTCACCTGGTCGACGCCGGCGAGCCTGAAGACGATCGCAAGAGTGTATAAAAAAATCGGGACAGGAAAAAGCTTGTGCAGAAACGGTGTGCGCCGTCTTGTTTCGAGAAATTCACGCACAAACATCATGGCCGATATACCCGCGAAGGCTGGAAAAATGATGATGCCTTTATGAAAAAGGATGGGCGTGTGCGCAAATAGATAATGGTAAGTATACCCGCTGAGCGTGGTTTGCGTAAGACCGATGAACGTACTGTACGCCACGTAATAAAGATAGCTGCGATCTCTGGTAAAAAGGTAGATGAAAAAATTGTAGGCGACCATGATCGCGATCAATCCGATGAATATTCCCCATAGCATATTGGCGGTGACCTTAGCTTCGGCAATACCGGCAGGGGTTCCAAGGAGCAAAGGTAGTACCATTTGCTCTGAGCTTTTAACGCGCAGGTAACAGGTCGCCGTGCTGTCAGCCTGCAAAGGGATGTCGAATAAAAAATCTTGGTGGCGGTATTTACGCTGTGCGAACGGCAGTGTGTCCGACATATGTTCGGCACGATAACTCCCGTTAACGGGATAATAGAAATCGCAGCCGGTCAGCATCGGGTAATTCAGGTCGAGCACCAGGTGACCTGAGGCAGACTTGTTCTTTATTGTAAATTTCAGCCAGAACGCCGACTTGCTCAACTTCAAGTTGGGCGTTTCGATGTCCGAAGGAATAAATGCCGCCGATTTCCGCACCGCCTGCAAATCCAAATTCTGTTGCGGGTCCTTTAGTATCGATACCTGTTTACCGATAATGATGTTGCTCCCCCGGAATATAACCGGTGACTGCGCCTTTGCCGCGGTAGCC
>JAFDZK010000248.1 GCA_018267005.1 Bacteroidota bacterium | reverse complement strand
AGCTTGAGCAAGGGATTTACGAACAGCTTATCAATAAGTTAATTTCTAATCGACTTTCATTAATCAATGAGAATAACTTCTTTATTAAAAGTTCATCGCTGGATAAAGAAGAGGCTTCCAGGTATTTAAGTGCCTATTTAAGCAGTCTAATAAAATTTGTTTTAGATGAGATTAAAGATGAAGATCGAATTTTAAGACAGGTTGAGTTATCAAATAAAATAATTCAATTGCTGGTTTCCGAATTACCTAAGCTCGACCTTTCAGATAATTTAATAGACAATGAGGGGAAGATACTTGAAGCAATTCTCTCAAGATTAGACTCTCCATATGCTGATTTAAAAGAAAGGGTTCGGCAGATTACACCTTACACGCGGTTAAGCCAGAGCGAACTATTTACAGGCAATAACGTTGGTATTTCACTTGAAAGCGAAATAAAAAAGGAAATTTTGTCAGCCGACGAAATCTGTTGGCTTGTGTCGTTTATAAAGTTTTCAGGCATTAGAATATTTAAAGATGAACTTGAGGAATTTACAAAAAGTGGCAGGCGTTTGAAAATCATTACCACCTCTTATATGGGGGCAACTGACCTAAAGGCAATTGAGTTCTTATCCAAACTTCCTAATACGCAAATCAAGATTTCATATAATACCGCGCATGAACGGCTGCATGCAAAGTCATATTTATTTTTAAGAAACACTGGATTTAACACGGGTTATATTGGCTCATCAAATTTATCGAGATCTGCATTGACGAATGGTTTAGAATGGAATTTAAAAGTCACGTCTAAAGAAATAAATCACATTATCGATAAGTTCAAAAAAACATTTGAAACTTATTGGGTCGATAACGACTTTGAATTATATGAATCAGGCAAAGATGCCCCAAAGTTATCTACGGCTCTAAGGCAGCAGAAATCGTTTGACCAAACCGGCATTGCAACATTCTTCGACTTGAAACCTTTCCCGTATCAAGAAGAAATATTGGAAAAATTACAATCAGAAAGATTAATTCATTCCAGATATCGGAATCTTGTTGTTGCAGCCACAGGCACAGGCAAAACGATAATTTCTGCATTCGATTACAAGAAATTTCGGGAGAGCAATTCGAGAGCGAGGTTACTATTTGTGGCCCATCGAAAGGAGATATTAGAGCAAGCGCGAAACACTTACCGACATGTGCTCAGAAACGCAAACTTCGGAGAATTATGGGTAGATGGATTGGAACCAGATAATTACGAACACGTATTTGCTTCTGTTTGGACTCTAAATAATCGGTTAAAAGAACTATCTCTTTCTGAGGGTTTTTTTGATTATATAATAGTCGACGAAGTCCACCACATAGCTGCTGCAAGTTATAGGCCTATCTTAGAGAGATTTGCGCCATCTATACTCCTTGGACTTACTGCAACACCTGAACGTGCCGATGGCGAGGATATTTTCAAGGATTTTTGTGGATTAATAGCGGCCGAAATTAGATTGCCTGAAGCGCTTAATCGAAAATTGCTTTCGCCCTTTCAGTATTTCGCGTTGTCAGATAATGTTGATCTGTCTAACTTGTCTTGGAAAGATGGCAGATATGAAATTAATGAGTTGACGAAGGTTTATACCCAAGACGATCGACGAGTAAACGACATTCTGGCTAATTGCGAAAAATACTTGACAGACATACATCATGTTACTGCGGTAGGCTTCTGTGCGAGTCAAGATCATGCTCGGTATATGGCTGAAAAGTTTACGATAGCGGGATTAAAAGCTGATTATCTAACGAGTGAAAGTCAGACCGATAGAGGCGAAATAAGGGAGAGATTGCGTTCAAAAAAGATTAATTATCTATTTGTTCGAGACATCTTTAACGAGGGAGTTGACATCCCTGAAATTGATACACTATTGTTCCTAAGACCAACGGAAAGTTTGACAATTTTTCTTCAACAACTAGGCCGCGGGTTGAGATTAGCTGAGAATAAAGACTGCGTAACGGTGCTCGACTTTGTTGGCAATGCGAGACCCGAATATGATTTTGAACATAAGTTTAGGGCGCTGGTAGGTAAAACTCATACTTCAATAATTAAAGAAATCGAAGATGAATTTCCTCATCTTCCACTGGGGTGCTCTATCATCTTAGAAAAGAAAGCCAAAGAGGTAATTCTTCGAAATATTCGAGAAGCAATAGCATTTAATAGGAAGCAATTAATCTCTAAAATTCGAAATTTCAAACATAGTTCCTCGTTGCCATTAACCTTAGTCAATTTTATTGAGGTTCAAAATATTGTTCCGCAATTGATTTATCGAAAAGATAATTGGTCTCGACTTCGTGTTGAAGCTGGCGAACTAAAAGATTTCAATGAACCTGATGAAAAAGCAATTACAAACGGAATAAAAAGGCTTTTACAATGTAACTCTATTAGCTATTTGCAATTCGTAGAAAAAGTTATAACCCAAGGGGCCACTTGGAATAATCTCGATGATTTGCAAAGAACGATGTTGCTTATGCTTCATTACGACGTTTGGCAAAAGGATGGGGTGAGGGCTGGATTTAAATCCATTGAAGAAAGTATAAACCGGATAAGGAAGAATTTGGTAATGCTGAAAGAACTAAGAGAAATTATCGCGTTACTGATTCAGCGGATCGACTTCGTTGAAAAAGATATCGATTTAGGTTATTCATTCCCTTTGAAAGTTCATAGCCGTTACAATAGGGACCAAATCCTAGTAGCGATGGGACTTCACCAATTTGATAAGGCCTCATCAAATCGTGAGGGTGTTGCACTAAATAAGCAAACAAATACTGAAGCGCTTTTTGTCACATTAAAAAAATCAGAAAAGGAATATTCGCCTACGACGCTTTATGATGACTATGCTATAAATGAATATTTATTTCACTGGCAGTCTCAAAACGCAACTTCTCCAGAATCTTCGAAAGGCCGATCTTATATAAATCATGAAGAGCACGAAAAACAAATCTTAATCTTTGTTAGGGAGCAGAATGACGACGAGTTCGGTTTTACAATGTCCTACGTCTTTCTTGGGAAAGCGAATTATGTCAATTCTAGTGGATCAAAACCAATGAATATTGAGTGGGTACTAAATGAACCTATGCCTGCATACATTTGGAAAGAGAGCGGAAAGTTGGCTGTGGGCTAAGTTCACTTATATCCGATTGGCAGCAGGCGCTTCATTGTGTACTTTGGCTAAATGCCAAACATCAAGTTCTCCTACCTCTATCGCGATGGCGGCAACTACAAAAAATTTGACAGCGTAGTTTTCCCTAATCCAGATAACAGAAATCTTTCCGAAATCGAAAGCCTTATCCGTTCCAAACTCATTGACGAAACTTGGTTTTATGCAGATGAGTGGAGGGTGCCGGAATTGTTTTTGGAAATATTCCATTGAAGAACCGATCCTACATGGCATGAGTTTGAATTGGTTGAATTCACTGATGACACGCCTAATTCACCGATTTCGCTAAATGAGTTTATTGCAGTAATAAAGGAGACTAAACCAATATAAATGATTTTCAAATAAACCTTAAGTTAATTTTTTAACTATTATGGTGTTCCATAGTGTTCCCACTCGGGGTGGAACGCCCACAAAACAGGACACCCCGCGCCAGGGATGGCAACGGATACCGGCCTGTTCGCAATCCGATAAAAATCAGTACTTTGCGGCATGATCAAGCCCTTCACAATCATTTGCTTACTGGTATTTGCCGCGGCCTTTACTGCCAAAGCGCAAACCGCGCCCGCCGATTCCATAACTAAAATAGCACGGGCCGATGCAAAAAACTTCAGGCTGAACAAACAGGATTTTAAGAAATTCCGAAAAGACCGCCGTAATGCCAACTCAGATTATTTTAAACCCGCTCGAGCCAATGTCAGCAACGCCGCATTGCTCGGCGATTCGGTTTATGTAAAAGCCTACCGCGCCGCGGCCTACGCCAAAACGCGTCACCGGCACACGACGGGGCATTATGTTTTGCTGGGCGGCATAGCTTTAACCGTCGTGGCGCTCGTTGCTGTCGCGGCAGCGACTAATTCGGTGTTAACGGGTTATCATTAAAAAGGAAACGCGGGACCGGACCCCCACCACGCAGGATAATCCCTCAATAGTTAAACCCATGCGAACGGCGTAGCCCTCTTGTCCGTCCCTAAAAATAAACAACTTGCGAAAAATCAAGGTTAGGACTATCGCGTAAAGGATGGCAGCGCGCATGCCTGGCACACACTTTTCAACATGGTCAAATTAGTGCGCTTTTTGTGGTAACTTGCCATTTAGATAGCTATGAAAAAGGAAGTCATACTTGAATTGTTCGGCAGGTTTGAGCAGGCTTGCTATATTTATAATGGTGTGGAATGCTGGAGCGCGCGTGAGTTACAGGAAATATTCGGCTATTCAAAGTGGGTGAATTTTCTGAATGTCATAGATAAGGCGAAGAGAGCCTGTGAAAACGCTGGTGCAAGCCTATCAGATCATTTTGCCGACATCAGTAAAATGATCGCGATAGCCAAAGGCGCTCAAAGAGAGGTGGAGGACATTGCCTTAACACGTTATGCCTGTTACCTTATTGCTCAAAACGGCGATCCCGCTAAACCGGCTATCGCCTTTGCACAAACCTACTTCGCTGTGCAGACCCGTAAGCAAGAGATCATCGAGCAGCGCCTGATAGATGTTGAACGGGTGACAGCACGTGATAAGCTAAGTAAATCAGAAAAGAAATTGTCCGGGATATTATATGAGCGCGGTGTGGACAGTGCCGGTTTCGCGATCATCAGGTCCAAAGGTGACCAGGCGTTGTTTGGTGGTTTCAGCACCAATGATATGAAGAAGAAACTTGGCGTGCCTGCTTCCAAACCCTTAGCCGATTTTCTGCCGACGCTGACTATAAAGGCTAAAGATTTTGCAAACGAACTAACCAGTCATAACGTGATCGAAAAAGATCTGAATACCAACGCCAAAATCTCCAATGAGCACGTTGAAAATAATAAAGCAGTAAGAAACATATTGCTGCAGCGCGGTGTTAAACCCGAATCGCTTCCACCGGCCGAGGACGTTAAAAAATTGGAAAGGCGGCTGGAAAATGATGAAAAGAAAGTCGCCAAAGGCAACAAATAATATGAAACCTATGTTCCGATTTTTTAGAATCAAGAACCAGGAGACAAGAATCAAGACGGATGCCAGAAAAAGTCTCGGCTCCTGGCTCTTGATTCTTGGCTCTCTCACCGCCGTACTCCTCGGCAGTTGCTCGCCCAAAGGCCGCTACGCCGTCACCGACAAGTTCTACAAACACCACGCCGATTCGCTGGCGAAGGTGATCGAAGTGGCTCAGCCGGTTACGCTGGCCGACAGTTCGGGCGCGGCGGTGCCATCGGCTTTCGTGGGTACGGTCAACTTCAATGCGCGCAAGCCTAATTACGTCATCATCCATTTTACGGCGCAGGATAGCATCGGGCAAACGCTGCACACTTTTACCGTTCAGCGCACGCAGGTAAGCGCGCATTACGTGGTGGCTAAGGACGGCCGGGTGTACCACATGCTGAACGATTACCTGCGGGCCTGGCAGGCGGGCGTGAGCAAATGGGGCAGCGTGACGGATATGAACAGTTGCTCGGTAGGCATCGAGATCGATAACAACGGCAACGAGCCCTATACCGATGCGCAGGTGCGCAGCCTGCTGGCGCTGCTGGGTTACCTGAAAAAGACGTACAATATTCCGCGCGCCAATTTTATCGGTCATGAAGACATTGCCCCCGCCCGCAAACCCGATCCGGGTCCTTACTTCCCCTGGAAAACCATGGCCGACCACGGCTACGGCTACTGGAGCGACGACGTGCTGGAGCTGGCCCCCGACAATTTCGACTACGCCACGGCCCTCCGCCTGATCGGCTACGATACCTCAAACCTGAACGCGGCTATTGTGGCGTTTAAACGGCATTTTGTGCAGAAGGATAGTAATCCGGCTTTGAGTCAGCTGGATTTGAATGTGTTGTATAATGTGTATCAGAAATATTAGGTAGTCAATGGTCAATAGTGAATGGTGAATTTTTGATGCCGCCATTGACCATCCACTATTGACTATTCACGATGAACCGTGAATGTTTAGTTTGCGGTGGAACTGATAAGTCCACTTAAATATTTAAAACACCTGACCAAAATAACTCCTAAAGAATTCAACTCGTCAGTTGTGCAATAATTGAGGTCGCAGGCTATGTCCAAAGCAGCATCAACTTCAATAATTGATCCACTTGCTATTTCGTAAAAACGTTTGCGTTCCGCGTCTGATTTCCAGGAGCTTCCTTCGGCGATGTTCAAATGCACGGATAAGCAGCACGCCTGATCTGTTGTGTCAACGCGTATTTTTCGTCTGAAGGGAATTGATTAGTAGCAAAATAACATTCCTTGACAAACTGCCTGGCTATGGTATATACTTCTAACTTCTGGTGATTTAGGTTTAAAAACATAATTTCAATTTTTACCTAAGATAACATTCACCATTGACAATTCACCATTCACCATTGACAATTCACTATTGACCATTCACT
>JAFDZK010000247.1 GCA_018267005.1 Bacteroidota bacterium | reverse complement strand
TTATTGAGTAAATCATAATATTCGTCAACGTCTTCTAGAGAAGCATTTTTTTTTATAGTAATGGTAAAATCGGACATTCAGACAAGTTTAGCATATACAAGAACTTATACTAATATACACGACTTAATGGGCCGTAACGAATTCTTTTGGAATTTTCAAATGACAGCGCATATATCTGCTTCAATATGGAGAGCTTTTACCGACGCTGGCGTTAATTTTCCGATCAAAATAAATTTTAATCCCCATAACTTTCATTAATCCGCTATTTTCAATTAATTTACGGCGACGATGAGAATACCTATACGAGACAATTTAAAAGATCCTTTAGTCCGAAGAGGCCTCCGCAACTACAGCCCGCTGGATATGAGGCCCAGGCTAGTTGAGCTAGCCGCTGCGCTTTATCCGGATAAGAACGTTGGTACATATGCCAAGGCTAGGCTGCATGCCTTGATCAGCGCTGCTATATGTCAAGGATACAATGGGGAGCAAATGATCAAATATGCTCTCTTCAAGCATGTTCGGAGAAGGAATTTAGTTGGTGCATTTGAAATGAACGTAAATAACAGCCGGGTCGACTTTTTAACTATTAACGGACATACTACTGGCTATGAGATTAAATCAGGCCTTGATAATTTGGGCAAACTCAGAAAACAGGCGAATGATTATCAGAAAGTATTTGAGTATAATTATATAGTTGCTGATTACGGTCACCTCGAAGCCTGCCTTGCGATCATTCCACCGGAGTTCGGAATTATTTCCCTCTGCGGAAACAAAAAGGATATACATCGTAAAGCAAAGATAAACCCTTTTATTGATCCGGCCGCTCAGATTGCGGCTTTAACCAATAAGGAACGAGCAGCCTATTTCTCCGGAGTGAATTCGCAAGAAACTTGCCTAGCAATATTCAATGCGGATGAAATCAACGGCCGCTTTAAAAAAGCCTTAAGGGAGCGGTATATCGATAGATGGCTGTTTGTAACAGGGCGTTCCGAACAAATCTTTCCCGCCGACCTGCAGTTCTTTTTCAATCAGAATATCGAGCCGCAGCTCATCTACGATATCTAACTAAAGTCGCCTGAATTGATCTTGGTTTTCAAACAGAATATATAATGTTCCATAGATATCCTTTTGAATTTCCCTGCATTTTTGCCCTTTTCCGACTTATCATGGATCTTTTTCAGCAGCGTCCATCCTTGGTTGGCTTCAGCTAGGTAATTCCGGGGGGAAAGGGCCATGTTGGATGCCATAGAAGAATTCAACACCTCGGGAACGATCACATCTTCAAAGTCTGACCATGTCCGCTTGTCAGAACCTCTAAAGCCAAAATAAGTATCGCCGATGGGGTCATAGATAATAAAGCCGGGACTTGGTTTGGTATTTTTATTGCCTCCGCTTTTAACGAGGTCGTCCTTTTTTATGCCCGCATAGTCGCCAAAGCCCGTTGCATGGAACTGCTTATAGTTGCTCATTAGGCTGTTATCAATCCTTTCCACTGGGGCCCCGCTTGTTAAGCTCAGATTGGTTATTGTCTTGCAAATAACGCTTCTTAAAATAATCACCGGACATTTATCGAAGTCTTTTAACGCTTCTATAATGTCCGCAATTTCCGGTTGAGAAGGGGTGGAGAGATTTTCTTTGAGGTCAAGGATTAGATAATCACCTTCACGGGCGAGCTCCCTGACAACACACATGTCCTGATCGAAGGTATCCAGGAAGGTGCGAAATGCCAACCGGGCGAATGTTCCGCGCAGGTCAACTTCCTGCTTTTTGATTGAACCCGGTTCCCCCAGCTTGTAATACGTGCTAATTACTGGAATGATCTTTTTTGAAAGCGGTGCCAGTTTTAACATATAAGCGGTCCGTATCTCACGCTGATAAGCTACTGCCGACAAAAATGCTGTAACTTCTTTACTTGTACCGCGCCGCTCCATGTGAACCGGTATATCCACAAAAATCTTCTTACTTTTGATCCTTCCTAGTGTTGGTAGATAGAGCTTTTCAAAAGGTATACCGGAAGCATTAATCTGCAAGAGCTCTTGCTGTTGTTCCATTCCCTTTTTTTTCCGTCTCGGTTTGGCAACCGGGCCTCGGAATATCTCGATGCCTGGAATCATATTATCCCCGAAATCAAACCCGGTAAACACTTTTGCCTCTTCCCGTCTTGCCCGGAAAAACGGCGCATAAATAAAATCGGCACTCATAATTATGTTTTATTTATGAAATATTGAAGGTTAATTTTAAACTTAAAGTCTTCCCCGGCATAATAAGGTAGTTTTCCAAGCTTCTGTAATCTACCTACCACAATGCCGGGGTGAGTACCTGCGCGCCTTGCCAGATCTTTAATATCATTGTCGGTGATCTTTTCTGGCAGGTTATTAGTCAGCGAATCGGGCAACAGCCATTCTGTCGCGAAGCGGTTGGCTTCCTCTTCTTTCTGCTCGTCGTTCTCATAACCGTCAAACTGTTCGAGGAAAACTTCTTTTTTACCGTGTAGGCAGATGTGTCCCGCCTCATGGTAGAACGTGAACCAGAAATGATCGTTTGTTTTATAGCGGTCAGTAATTTGTATAACCGGTCTACCGCCTATCCATCTGGTTGCTCCGCTTACTGGCGCGTGCGGAAGACAGCGGGAATAGATCAGTGCAATCCCAGAAATTTGGCACAGGTTTTTCAAGCGAGATGCGAAGTCCTCCGGGTGGGTACGGGCAATTTCACGCGCCGACTCCAGGCATTTTCTGAAAGCTTCCTTGTTATAATCAGGTACGTTCATCTTTCTGAACTCGATTTCGCCGATCCTCAGCCAGGCAGCAATACTCGCCAACGTCGTAGGATGCGCTGCACTTTTTCTGAAGTGCGCCGAACTATAATTCTGCACATATACATTTTTCCATTCGACGGGAGTTGCGACGCCATAAAAACGCAGCATATCATCCACCAACGCCGTGCCTTTCTTTTCCGTGTTGAGGTATCCCAGTTTCTTAAGCTCCTTGATCGGCTGCTGTTCCAGCCAGCCCAGGCATTCTTCCAGAAATTCTTCCTGCTCGATCCTTAGGAGTTTCTCACGATATTGTATCTCTCGGTTAAGCCAGAAATGGGCGTCAATCCCGAAAACCTTTTCAAGCAACAATGCTGTAGCTAGCGTAATTGGTTCTTTTCCCGAAATAATATCATTGACCTTTGGCGCCGTTTTACCCATACGCGCAGCAAGCTCGGTCTGGGTCATATGCATATGCTCCAGCGTCTCTAGGATAGTGTCTCCGGGCTTGCTGATTAATTCTCGTTCATCTTTTATATTACTCATGGTCTTTTTTGTAGGAATTTCAATGATAGTCTTCCGTATTTATAATTCTGATTTCACGGACAAGAATGGTGTTTACACTCCCGTCTTCATTCTTGGGGAGTGGGTCATCGGCAATCTCGAAAATCATCCGATGATTAGCTGAAATATTCAACGCCCATTCTCCTTTCCTATTTCCGGTCAGCCGGTGGCAGTTGGCCGCAGGGATTTGCATTAGTACTGCAAGGCAAGGGGATGCCCGTATCTCATCGATCCGGCGCTGCACGCGCAGGGCGTTCGTGCCAAACGCCTTTTTGATCTCTGTAGCGGAGCTCAGTTTCTTCTCCATCTTATTGCCTGCGTAATGGATCTCCATATTTTAATTACCGAAAAAGGGTAATATTTTTCAAATATAAATGGAAATTCTGACAAAGTCAATACATAGTTAAGGAGCACAGTTGGACTTGGCAGGATAGTGAGACCTCCACAAGCTTCAATTTATTCAGCAAATACTAATAACAATCTTGGATTTCTTATGATCAAATTGTATCTTTAGACTAAATCATTTGGAATCAAATAGTTGCAAATTATCTGTGGAAAATTCGGGAATTGCCACATTTGCAAACTTGTAAAATATTGAAAACAAGGCATTTAATGGAATAGGTTCGAGTCCCGTCCATTCCGCTAAAAGGTTTCACGATCTGTGAAGCCTTTTTTAGTTTATACAATCTTCCATTGCTTATTCTAAAGGCCTTATAAACCAGTGCCGTCGGACGACGAAGCAATCTCAACCGCACCATCCGCAAACTACATTAAACGCTGAACAGCAATACGAAAGAACTCGCTTTAAATCGCATTCTTGTAACAAACTTGTTAAAGCCGAGCCGGAAAAAATCGGGATAAATTAAATAGGTTTGTTATACTTAATATTAACTGATCAAACTCAAATGAAAAGAAAACTACTATTTTCATCCTTGCTCATTGCTGTCACATCAGCTTCGGCTCTGGCCCAACAGGAGGGCGATACAGCAATGCTCCGCAAGATCCGCGACGAGGGGCTGAACCATTCAAAAGTAATGGAAACGGCTTTTTACCTTACCGATGTCGCGGGACCGCGCCTGGCGGGTTCGCCGGGTTTAAAAAGGGCGCAGGACTGGGCGGTTAACCAGCTCAAAACCTGGGGGCTTGTCAACGCCGCAAGAGAGCCCTGGGGCAAGTTCGGTAAAGGCTGGGAAGTGCAAAAAAATTATGCCGCTATTACCGTTCCTTATTACCATGCTATCATAGCTATACCCAAGGCCTGGACACCGGGAACCAACGGCGAAGTATCCGGCGATGTGGTTTTGCTAAAGATCGACACCGTTGCCGACTTTGACCAATATAAGGGAAAGCTGGCCGGTAAGATCGTGATGTTTGAAAGCACTATGAAGTTGCCGGAGGGAACCAGGCCCGACCTGACACGCTACACCGACGAAGAGCTTGATAAGATGGAAAATGCCACCCGCCCGCCGGCCGGAGGCGCACGCAACGCAGTTAATCGCCGGATGAGCGCATTTATGCGCCTGCGCGCGTTGCGTAATGCTACTTACGAGTTCCTCGAACAGGAACATGTGGCGCTTGTGTTGAGCCAGGCAAGAGGTACAGACGGCACGGTGTTTACCACCAACGGCGCCTCCTATGCCGATACTGCCAAATCCGTACCACCCGAACTGGAGACCAGCGGCGAGGATTATCAGCGTATTCAGCGGCTTGTTAAAGCCGGCATACCTGTAAAAATGGAGGCTGACATCAAAACCCAATTCTTTACCGGCGATCTGCAAGGTTACGATGTAGTAGCCGAAATACCGGGTACCGACAAAAAGCTCAAGGATCAGCTAGTGATTATCGGCGGGCACCTCGACTCATGGCATGCGGCTACGGGAGCTACCGACAACGCTGCCGGCAGCGCTGTGATGATGGAAACCATGCGCATCCTTAAGGCGATTAATTTTAAACCGAAACGCACCTTGCGTATATGCCTTTGGAGCTCGGAGGAACAGGGCCTGTTCGGATCGAGGTTCTATGTGCTTAACCATTTCGGCGATCCGAAAACGATGGAGCTTAAACCCGGGCAGGCTAAGGTGTCTGCCTATTATAACCTCGACAACGGCACCGGCAAGATACGCGGCATTTACCTGCAGGGCGACTCGGCGGCAAGGCCCATATTCAAGCAATGGCTGGCAGGGTTTAAGGACCTTGGCGCCGGCACGGTTACGATTTCCAATACGGGCGGAACAGACCACTTGTCGTTTGATGCGGTTGGAATACCGGGTTTCCAGTTCATCCAGGACCCCATGGACTACGGCACGCGTACCCATCACAGCAACCAGGACACTTACGACCGCTTAAGCGAATAAGACCTGAAACAAGCAGCGACCATTATCGCCACCTTTGTTTACAATACCTCGCAACGGCAGGAAATGATACCGCGCCAGGAACTGCCGAAAGCGCAAGGCACTAATTAATTTTAAAAAACTACTAAGCCTCCTCTCCCGGAGGCTTTTTTTTTCGCTAAAGGAACTAACCATTTAGTTGCGATTGATAAATTTAATTTATAACTTAGTTCGACCGGGATCGGAAATTAATAATACAGAATTAGTATCATCATGGAAATAAAGGAATTAACACGCGCAGAGGAGCAGATCATGCAGGTATTGTGGCAGCTTAAAAGGGGCTTTGTGAAAGACGTCATTGACGCCTTGCCCGAACCCAAACCGGCATACAACACCGTATCGACGTTCATCCGGATCCTCGAAACAAAGGGCTTCGTCGATCATGCTGCGTTTGGTAAAAGCTATGAATATTTCCCGATCATCAGCAAGGAACAATACCAGGGGTACGCAACCGACAAACTGCTCCATGGATATTTTGATAACTCGGTTAAAAGGATGTTCTCCTTCTTTGTGAAAAAGGAAAAGATTGACCTGAAAGAGGCGGACGAAATAATGAGGCTTATAGAAAAATTAAAGGAAAAATAATTTGAACTGACCAATGACCTGGTGGCAATATTTATTACTGGTAAATATTTATTTGCTCCTGTTTTACGGGTTTTACGCCGTTATGCTGCGGAGTGAAACATTCTTCCAGCTTAACCGCCTTTACCTCGTCTCGTCAGCTTTATTGTCATTCATCATTCCGGTCATACATTCGGACTGGGCCCGGAATTTGTTCATCACCCGGCAGGTACAACATACCATCTTTGCCTACCAGGGAACTTCAATAGCTTACCAGTTTAAACCAACCGAGAACCATTACCTCAGCATAGGGCAGATTCTTTTTTGTTTGTATGCAGCCGGGA
>JAFDZK010000246.1 GCA_018267005.1 Bacteroidota bacterium | reverse complement strand
CCTGTGTGCTGAATTTGATATTTCCAGTACCCAGAACGAACAGTTGAAAAGGAAATTCCGTCAACTGAGAGACCGCAATATTTTGGTGGCAAAACGGCTACACCCGGATTACGCGCTTCTTAAAGTGTTCGACGATAATTTTCTGAGGCTGTATAATAAAATAGCAGGCAATCCAGGGGCGGAGAAAACCGCGATTTTCACTGATCTGCTGCACATGCACTGCAACCGGCTCTTTGCGGACGAAGCCAGGAAACAGGAAATGATCTTGTACTACTGCTTGTGGCGGCACTACCAGTCAGTTGCGGCAATGCTGACCGTATAATCAGATGCGCTTGCTTTTAATTAGCTTCTGCCCGATAGCTGCCATAAACTTAGCCCGGTACGTACTGCTGAGTACGATTTTACTCCCTTCAGTAAAAGTAATCAGGTCGCTTTCCACGATCTGTACTTTTTCCAAATTTGCAATAAAAGATCGGTGGCAGCGCATAAATTTGTCTGCCGGAAGCTTGTCCTCTATCTCAGCCATTGTTAAGTAGGCGAGATAATTGTTTTTATCCTGCACGATACTGATGTAATTCAGTTTGGCTTCTATGTAAATAATATCACTCACGAACACTTTTATCAATTTTCCTTTAATATCGGACTTAACGAAGAAGTAGTCGTCTCCTGCTCCGGCTTTGGGCTTGCTTTCCGAAATTTTCTTTCGCGCTTTATCCACCGCTTTCAAGAACCGTTCATACGTAATAGGTTTGAGAATATAATCCAGTGCGTTCTTTTCAAAAGCATTCACTGCATAATTCGGGAACGCAGTCGCAAAAATGATGAGTGTACTGTCACCGGCCAGTTCTGCAAATTGCATTCCGGTAATACCAGGCATGTCAATATCGGCGAATGTAATATCAGGCGATATTTCCCCATCGCTGATTTTACGAACCGCTTCGAGGGGATTTTTATCAGTCGCTATCAGTTCTAAACCCGGCGTGTTGTTTATATATCTGGCAAGTACTTCTATTGCATGTGTTTCATCATCAATGACGTAGCACTTTAAATTCATATCAAAATCCTTAGTTCAACAAAAAAATGGGTTAAGGTGCTATTAACCGATAAATGAAAGTCTTCTTTTTGGTAGTACAGGTTAAGACGCGTACGGGCATTCTCGATGCCAATACGAGTGCCGGGAGGCATAAGGCTTTTGCGTTTTAAATTACGGGTAGATAAATGCAATTCGCCACGGGCATAACTGACTTTTATTGTCGCAGGGTTTTCCTTATCGGTCAAATCCCCGTGCTTGAATACATTTTCAACAAAGGTAAGCAATATTAGCGGAGGCACCCTGCATGATCCGCTATCCTCGCTCATATCTATGTGCAGGGCGACAAATAATTCGTTGCTGAACCTGAGCTGGGTAAGGGTTACATATCGTTTAATATGGGCGATTTCTTCAGAAAGAGGAACCTTGCCGTCATCTTCCGTTTCGGCAAGCGAATAGCGCATCATATCAGATAATAAAAGTATGGCACTGGATGCCTCCGCAGATAGCACATCGACGGTATTAAAGATGTAATTCAACGTGTTAAACAGAAAATGGGGATTAATCTGCGCCCGCAGATAGGCAACCTGTGTTATTGCCAGGCTTTTATCCGATTCCGCCTTGCTTTTTTCGGCTTTTAGTTGTAACAGGCTGAGCCTGTTCGCCTCACGCGTGACAGTTATCGAGCGTTTAAAAAACCAGTAACCGGTACTCAGGCCGATAAAGTAGACACCCCTCCACAAAGCTCTTACAGTATCATCCCGAACAATCTTTACCTGGCTCCAGTGATTCTGGCTTCTGTAAATATACACGCCGATCAGCAGGCTCAATATCGTATAGACGGCCAGTTCACTGCCGATAAAGGGGATCAGCACCAGCGCCACTTTCTTTGGATTCCTTGCAAAGCGAAAAACGACTTCTGAGTTGAAGTAGAACAGCAGAATATTCAGCACATAAAAGACCGCAAACTCCCAGAAGCCGGCCTTGCTGCCCATAGTCACGGCAACGGATACCTCGTAAGTTATAAAACATAACCATACAACCGCATGGGCGGCTATTACCCGGATCTGTTTATTCCTGATCATAAAATCAGGTAGAATTTTATGCAATATATAGAGAATACGCCTGTTTATCTACAGAATCGGCCCGTTCGTGTAAAATAAAAATAGCGGTTCCATCCCTATCGTACTTTCAATGAAAAATATCGCATATGAAAAATCAGGCACAAAAATTAACGGTGAAAACAAAGACTTTGTTCAAATTCCAGCAGCCGGAACGTTTATCGTCCCCGATTACCGACCCGACGACAATTACGATACTGACCAATACGACCCGGATTGCCGGCAGCCCTTTTCAGAAAAAATAAGGCGTAATTAATAGATGCACGATGGAAAAAACTGTAATTGTCAAAGTAATAAGCGCCATTCTGATAACCTTATTTATCGAAACGGCTGCCTGTCAATTGCTTCATTACAGGTCATTTGCCTTTCAATTTGGCGTCTCTGGTGTTTTAAAAGGATATGAAGCAACTATAGGCTGGGCGGTACCGGCATTGGAAATACTTGCTATTTTATTGTTGTTATTTCCCGTAACCCGGATCACCGGTCTTTTTGCTTCATTCCTTTTAATGTTGTTGTTTACCAGCTATTCTGCCATCATGCTTGCAAGCCGGGAAAAGGCGCTTTTTAATAATGAAGGCATGCTGAAAGGGCGGTTCTGGAAAGAGCACCTGATTTTTAATTCATTTTTCCTGGTTATAGCCGGGCTCGGAATATATCTGCATCTGGAACGGTATGAGTGATCAAAACGAGATTATGGATTATTCTATTCAAAACGGTTATTACTAAACTAAACGAATATGAGACAGACAAAAAAATCAACACCTGCCCGAAGAATGGCCGTTGAAATTATTTCGGCCCTGCTGGTATTGCTTTTCGTCTATGCTGCTATCAGTAAACTAATCGATCATAAACAGTTTGCGCATACGCTGGGTAAGGTCAGTCTGCTTGCGCCGGTGGCCATTGCAATTTCATGGCTCGTGCCTGTCGCCGAATTAATCATCTCAGGTCTGTTATTAGGCAAGCGCACACGTCTGGCCGGATTGGCGGCATCTTTGTCGTTGCTACTGCTATTCACTGCATACCTGTCCTTTACACTTGCCCTGGGCACAAATATCCCGTGCAGCTGCGGCGGCATTTTACAAGGCATGAAATGGGGACCGCATATTGCCTTCAATATGGTGTTCGTCCTGCTTGCATTTATCGCAATAAATCTTGAACTGAAAAATTCTCATATACAGCATGAACAAACATTAGAAGCAACATTTTAACAGGACAAGCCGAAAACCTGTAGAAAAGAGTAGGCAATCCATTCATCTTAAAGTTTTTGCAGCTTTTTGCGATTACAAAAGCTGGTGTTCACATGAAAAGGTTTAAAATTAACTTGACAGCGGCTGCATTTGCACTCGGCATTGGCCTGGCAGTAATTACGAGCCTGAGCTCGTTCAGCAAGGCTACCGTAAAGGCCGGTAACACCATTTATTATTATACGCTCGATCAGGGTTCCGGAGATTACTTGTCCGCTGGCACTACAGAACCGGATCCAAGCGGCTGTGGCGGAACGGCATCATACAAATGTGTTATTGGCTTTTCTTCTGACGAAGGCCCATCATTAAACCCTGCGTCACTACCTGCTACCCCGGTATGGACATCGCCTTCGGATGCCTATTATGCTAATTAATTTTAACTGCACAAATGAACAAGAGGGGCGCACCGGTTATTGCGCCCCTCTTACACTTATTTTAACGCTGTATGCAACAATGCGTCCCACTCTTTTGTCGTCTTATTATTAATCGGATATGGCGGGTTAATGGAAACAATAATGCCTTTTTTATCAACGATCAGCAATTGCGGAAATGCCGTAAAATTGTAATACTGAAGAAGGGGGCTGAAAAGTCCGAGGTCCCCAACCCATCCATACCGTACAGCCTTATCCCCATACAAGCCGCTCTTTACACCGTCTGTAAATTTCTTTTTAGTATTATCCACATTGACGCTCAGGAATACAATATCGCTATCCCTATAATGCTCGATGATCGGGCGCATTAGCTTGGCTACTACAATACAATTCTCGCAACCGTTGAACCATAGATCAATAACTACAGATTTATTTTTAAAATCGGATAACTTAAGTGTTCTTCCATTGGTATCCTGGAATGAAAAATCATATGCTTTTGCGCCGGGGATTTTAACCATCTCTGTTGCAAGGATCTCCCGGCTCGATGTGTCTTTGATGGTAATAAGGGCTTTCGAAAGGTAGTCATAAATGCCAGGTGAATGAAAGTCTAAAAGAAATTCCAAAGTGAGCAATTTATCGCGAAGCACTCCCTGGAAGTGATTATTTATGTAATCGTACCTGTATGCAAACGGCGGATTCCTTTCATTCATGGTTAGTCTGAAGAATGCAGTCAAAGCAGTATGCATGTAAAGGATGTAAGCGAAATCATATTTCAGAAGAGCTTCATTATGATAACCTTTTTGAAACTGGGTATTGAGCCGCATGGTTACTTCTGACAATACGAGACGGCGGTAAGTGCTATCAATTCTTAATATAGAAGGTGGAGCAAGTATTGCCAAATACTCCGTATTAAGACAGCTTTTGGTATAGGTTTTAACCAGGTCATAGGTTTCCTGTCCCCACTCCTCCGCATGCTTTTGTAACGTGTCCGCACTTATCTCGAAGAACTTTTTTGACTGTGTGCGATGGTAACCTATGTAATTTTCATCCCAGGTGCTGTTGTATTTGCGGGGAACAGGTTCGTGCATCATTGCAGCCAGCCACAACTGATAATTTAATACCGAAGCGCCTTTTCCTGTGAAATAGCCCGTTTTATTCCCGGTTGAGTGGAAAACCACATTCGAGCCAGCTCTGACCAGAAGCATGTCCATCATGGGGGTGGTTAGGATAATGCCGTCTATTTTAAAAAACGCGAAATCCCCGTCGGGAACAAAAGTTACCTTGAATTTTCCATCTTTGAATATCAGCGGACGGATAGTGACATAGTTTGATTTAAAAGCCATTGGCGGCAGGAAGTAATTGTAAAACCATATTTCCGGTTTATTACTATAGGCATGGGCCATCGAATCGGGCAGGGAGCCCGATATGGTAATGGTTTTATTTGTCTGCGCATAAAGATTGCCAGCGCAAATAAGCATTAGTAAGACTGTGAATTTTTTCATGATACAATATTTTGTTTATCTGGCATTCTGTTGAATACCGCTCAATGCAATTTCATCGGAGGGGATTGGAAAAACATAACGGGGGTCATTAGGAGGAATGGTATAGTTTACGCCATTCAAAGACCGGGACAAAGTAATATTCGCGCCTTCTAAATTAAGGCGTTTCAGATCGTGCCAGCGCAGCCCCCGCCATATTAACTCTTTACGGCGTTCTGTAAGAATTAATGACAATGCTTCTGTGGAATTTGCTGCGGTAAGAGGGACAAATGTTCCTGATCGAAATCTTTTAATCAGCAGGTTGTTTAACCATGTCATTGCCTCATCGGTATTGCCGTCCCTGGCGAGGCATTCCGCCTTAATGAGGTATAGCTCATCGGTGGCAAGTCCGGTAAAAGGATACAGGCCTGTACCATAGTAACCGCGTTTTTTGGTGTAGGTCGTACCGCTTTTTTTAAAATAGGTTGCCAGCCGCAGATCATTGTTATCATAGAGCGATATAACTGATTGCGAAATCGTCGATAATGCAAATGAACTACCCGTAAAATCACTGTATGCAACTACCTGGCTGGAGTTATAGATAAGTTCGTCATTGGTCTTCGAAAATGGAGTTGAACTGGTTTGGCTGACGGTATTATAATCAATGAGTGTGCTATACAGGGCCAGGGCCTTATCCGCGTTGGTTTCTGCCGACGCGTAATCTCTCATGGAAAGATATATTCTGGCTAAAAGAGCGTAGGCGGCAATTTGGGAAGGCCTGTTGAGGTTGGCGCTTGGTCTTATAGCCGGGAGTAGCGGAAGAGCCGTGGTCAGATCGGCAAATATTTGATTATAACTCTGCTGAAGTGTCGATCTTTTTACCAGATAGTCAATGTCCGGGCTTAAACGGAGTGGTATGCCAAGGTCTGAATTTGCCGTGCTTTTGTCATAGCTCTTGCAAAAATTTCTGGTCAGGTCATAAAAGGCGTAGGCCCTGTCAAACAATGCCCATCCCCTAATATAGTCGCGTGCCGGACTCTCAGCCATTGACTGGGTACCGTCTAAAACGACATTGGCGTAAAAAACTTCCTGGTATAAACTGTTCCAATCCAGTATTCCTACGTCACCCTGGTAAATATCAACAGCCCATGTGTAGGAATTTCTTTCCGTATTAGACACCGTTTGCCAATTAGCGTATGTTGTTTCGTAGTCGTCAGATGCGAGTTGCGCCAACCCTCCTGTGTAATTCATTACAGTCGTATTATCCAGCAGCTCTTCAAAATCTCCGGCCGATTGTGGTTCCACAATATTGGAAGATGGTTTTATATCAAGGAATTGTGATTTTTTGCAAGATGAGATAGCGGCAACCGTAATCAGCGCTATCAGTATGGTTACTTTTTTCATTTTGGTTCAATTAAAAGT
>JAFDZK010000245.1 GCA_018267005.1 Bacteroidota bacterium | reverse complement strand
GATGGAGGCCCAGCATTGGAAAGCAGTTTCCAGGATATTCATTTACCAGGCTGAAAACCGCTTCCATCGATGATGAATCGACATTGGGTAAAAACAGCCGGGTAACCTGTTCATCAAAGCAGCGCTGCATCTGCTCTCGCCGTTTCTGCGGATCCGTCTCGTAATACTGGTGGGTATGGGTGTCGGTTAATACCATGCCGCAAAAATAACAAAGCCCCGTTAAACGGGGCTTCGCATCAGCTTTTCTTTTTTACGGTGGTGTGTTTTTTCACCACCGGTTTTTTTGCCGCAGGTTTTACGGCTTCGCTGTGTTTTACCGGTTTGATCTTTACGAGTTCGACATCGAATACCAGCGGGCTGAATGGCGGAATGTCATCGCCAGCCCCGTTTTCACCATAACCCAGGCTCGACGGGATAATAAATTGCGCCTTTGAACCTTCGTTGAGCAATAGCAAGCCTTCGTTCCATCCTTTGATCACCGGGCTTATTCCCAATTCGAGCGTGATAGGCTCGTACGTGCGGCCGGGCTGGTTCAGGCCGGCTTGCTGTGCTACCGATTGCACGCTCGAGTCGAAAACCTTGCCGTTCAGCAGGCGGCCTGTGTAATTCACCAGCACCGTATCGCCGGGCTGCGGCTTACGCTTTACCGATGGCTGGGTGATCGTATACCTCAAGCCGTCGGCTGTAGTTTTTACAAGCAGTTTGTTCTTCGCTATATATCCGTCTATCTCCCCTTTCTCAACCATATTCAGGCTATCGACTGCCTTATTACGTTCAGCCATGGCATCGTCCAGCGATTGCACCCGCTCGATCTTCAAATTAACCAGGATCATGCTGCCTTTTGGCAGGAAAGGAGGGCGCTCAGTTTCGTGCCCCTTAAAAATGGAATCGGTGGGGACCTTAACCAGGGCGCTGTCTTTTGCTGCCAGGAAGGGGAATACATCCATCAGGTCGGCTGCATTCTGTGATGGCTGAACCTGGATTTTTACCGGCTGTCCGCCATTGTAGGTGTTGAACAATATGGAATCCTTCTCCGTTTTTTGTATCACGTTGAAGGTGATCACATCGTTCAGTTTGATCTTCGGGCCGGGGTTGTTGGTCAGGTTTTTCACCAGCGCGCCTTTAGGCGAGGGCACAAAACCATCCTGCTGGGCATTCGCCTGTAAGCCGAATGCTGCAGATACGATGGCGATCAGGGCTATTTTTTTCATTTCCAAATTATAAAAAAGCCCCGGCAAAACCGGGGCGTTATGAATATCTTATTTTGCTCCCGGCTTGGTTGGTTGTACTGGCGCCGGGTTTATTACCGGCGGCGCAGGTTTTGGTGCATTAGGGTTTGGATGAACCACATCCAGCAACTGCACCTCGAAAACCAGCGGTGTGTACGGCGGAACGCCTTCAGGCCCCGGTGTACCCTGTTCGCCATAAGCAAGTTTAGAAGGGATGATGAGCGTTGCTTCAGAGCCTTTGTTCATCAGTTGTAAGCCTTCGTCCATGCCCTGGATGGCTCCCCTGGCCCCAATGGGGATACGGATCGGCTTGTACAGCGCCATCGGCATCAGTTTATTGTTCTTTGCTGCAACATCCTTAATGTTCGTTTCGAGTAATTTATTGTTAACGAACTTCACGGTATAATTAATTACAGCGGTATCGCCCGTTACGGGCTTTTCGCCTGAGCCTTGTTTGGTTATAATGTAGTTAAGCCCTGAAGGAGTTGTCGTTACGTTCAGCTTATTATCAGCAATGTATTTTTTGATCTTCGGCGGCTCCGTTTTGGCTATTTCCTGTGCCTGGTCCTTAAGGTAAGCGGTTATCCTGTTGTTGAATGCGCTGTCGGCCAGCTTGCCTTTTTGTATAACCTTTACCACCTTAACTTCATATACCACATACTTGCCTTTGATAGGCGGCCTGCGTTTTTTGTATACCGAGTCGATATTGGTCTTAATGATGGCGCTGTCGCCTTCGGCCAGGTATTGGAAGGCGCTCATAATGTCGCCCGAACCCTCCGGCTTTTGATAGATGGTGAGCGACGGCCGCCCCTGCTGGTATGTGCTGAATAGCAGCGAGTCGCCATCGGTCTTTACGGTAAGGTTTACGCTCATGAAATCGCCCGGTTGAATCTTCGGGCCGCTCTTGTCGACGATGATGTCATAAAGCATACCACCTTTTCCCTGCTTAAACCCGCTATTGCAACCGGCAAATGCTATCGCCGCAACAGCTAAAAACATCAGTTTTCTGTTCATTATTTACGCTATTAATAGTGTTTTATATTCTGGTAAAATTGATTTGAATTGCTCAATCACTTTTTCGAGGCTGTCGTTCGAGTGCCCCCCGGCCGCGTTACGGTGGCCGCCGCCGTTAAAATATTTCTTGCATATTTCGTTGGCCGGAAACTCGCCCTTCGAACGCAACGACAATTTGACCCTGTCTTTACGCTCTACGATAAAAGCCGCCAGGCGGATGCCTGCTATCGATAATCCGTAGTTCACAATCCCCTCCGTATCGCCTGTCATTACTTCAAACTGTTGCAGTTCCTGCCGGCTGACCGAAATTATGGCCGTGTTGTACTCATACAGCACCTCCAGTTTGTTGCTTAAGCAATAACCAAGAAAACGTAACTTATTTTCGGACAAATTATTGTAAACAAGCTCGTGTATTCGCCAATTCACCGCTCCCAGGTCGATCAGGTCGGCCGCTATCCTGTGCACATTCGAGGTGGTGTTCGGTAGTTTGAACGATGCCGAGTCAGTCATAATGCCGGTATACAGGCAGGTGGCGACATCCGGGTTCACGAATTCGCCGTCGTCAAACTTGTGCACGATAAGGTCGTACACCAACTGGGCGGTAGCCGCGGCATTGATGTCCCAGTGCCGGTAGTCGTCAAAATCTTCCGGCTCCAGGTGATGGTCGATCATCACTTTAACCGCGCTGCCTGCCCGAACCACTTCGCCGAGGTCATTGATCCGGCTCAGGTTATTAAAGTCGAGGCAAAAGATGATCTCGGCTTTATCAACAAATTCTTTGGATTGTTCGATGTGATCCTCGTAGATGATTACGTCGCCATTCCCTGGCAGCCAGGCCAGGAAATCGGGGTAATCGGTCGGTGTGATCACTTGCACATGATGCCCGTGCTGTATCAAATAATTGTACAGGCCGAGCGACGAGCCCATGGCGTCCCCGTCTGGTTTATGGTGCGTGGTAATCACGATCCTGCGGGGATGTGCTAATAGTTCTTTAAGCTGGGCTAATCCGGGCATTCGTTAAAAACAGGCTGCAAAGCTAAGGAAATAAATTAAATACGGGCTATGCTATTAGAAAGCAGCAGTTTCTCGGTTTGAATTTATTTAATAGACTTTCGATTTCGTAAATTGTCCGTCAATCCATTGCATACATAAGAGATTTTGAAAGTATCATTTATTTTAACCACGATAATATCAATTAAAATACCAGTTTCTGTAGTGGTTTTATTGAGTTTCGGCGTAACAGGGTGAACAACATAGCTGATTTCATATGCATCCTTGATCCCTTTTACTATTTCATATTTCCCCGTTTGAATATTAAGAGCTTTTTCGTCGCTTACTGAGCTAATAACCATTGTTTCTAAAGACCTAACAGTGATTCCACTGTCATTCGTCATTATATCATGCCCTTTTTTATACCCTTCTTTTAATAATTTACCTTCTTTTACAGTAAAATATTTATCTATCAACGCCTCTAATTTACTTGTATCGGCCGTTTTAAGATTTAGTAAACTATAATCCGTATAAAAGTCTTTTATCATGTGCATTGCTTGCATATCACTACTATGTTGAGCCCGAGATTGACTAAATGTTAGAGCAAGCAGTACAGTAGCAAGTAAATATTTACTTTTCATTAATGATATTTAGATTAGTTGAAAGGCCACTTATTGGGTAGCTTAAAACTATGAATTAGTTCACTGAAAATCAATCAGCCAACCTCAGGTAGTGTTTCAGTTTTGATTTAAATTTCTGAGCTATAAATAACGTTTTCAATAGAACCGCTCCATGTGTACTTTTGAGTGATCAAGCCACCAACCGTTCCTACGCAACGAAAACAAACAAATGTTCCTTGCTACCGACCAGTTGTTCCGATGGAACAGGTATCTAAGTGGCCAATAAAAAATAATGCATGAAAATAAGAATTAGCCATGCAACAAAAAGCTGATAGTTTTTTGCTGCCAAAACACTACTTTTGCGGCAAATTTTGAAACATTCGATGGAAACCAATAAAACATTCACCATGATCAAGCCCGATGCGGTTGGCAACGGCCATATCGGCGCTATCTTAGATCAGATCATAAAAGGCGGTTTTAAGATCGTCGCGATGAAATACACCAAATTATCGCCCGAAAAAGCAGGCGAGTTTTACGCCGTGCACAAGGCGCGTCCGTTCTACGGCGACCTGGTGGCGTTCATGTCATCCGGACCGATCGTAGCTGCCATCCTGGAAAAAGACAACGCGGTTGAAGACTTTCGTAAACTGATCGGCGCTACCGATCCTGCCAAAGCGGAGCCGGGAACCATCCGCAACCTGTTCGCCAAATCTATCGACGCTAATGCCATCCATGGCTCCGACTCGAACGAGAACGCCAAAATCGAGGGCGATTTCTTCTTTTCGGCTTTCGAAAAGCACTAATAAATGTTTGCCGGGAATGGGCAATCAAATGGCCATTCCCGGCAAACATTTCCACTCCGATTTGTTTTTATCAACTTAAATTGATACTTTTAGCTGACTGTAACTGAAACAATTATGCCAATTACACCTTATGGCATGATTATTGGTCAAATTGCAGTACAAAACCTACGGCTATGAAGTTGTTAATACGTTGCCTGTTTTATTCGCTTGTTGTGGTGGGCGTGATCGTGGTGAATTCGCTGTTTTTCCTGCACAAACCGCCGGAAGTGCAACTGGTATTCATTACGCCGGGCTTCATTATCCTGGGTTACTCTCTGATCAGCGACGACTTCAGGAAAAAATCCGCAGTGGCTTCCCGCCGTTGGTCTAGAGGAAGATAATATCTTCTATTACCGTACTTCCCGCGCCGTTGTTTATTTTTTCCATTATTTCCGTACGCATCAATACGAGGTGGTTTTTTATTACCGACGACTCAATCCGCAAGAATAGCTTCTTGTCGCGTATGAATATTTCTTTGGTACGGTTGGCAACGGATTTTCCAACCAGTTCGGGCCATGAAGAGATGATGCCCGTTTCGTCATACCGTTGCTTGATCTTGTAAACCTGCAGCATTTGCTCGATCGCTTCCTTCAGCGTCTTGTCATTGGCTTTACGCATCTATCCTTCCTCCCGATACTTTAAATAATTTTACATCGATCCCGATCCTTTGGAAAATATTTTCGATCCTGGCCGGGCTCGTATCGGTAATAAATACCTGGCCGAAATCGTGCTTCGATACCATCTGCATCAGCTTGGTAATGCGCTTGTCGTCCAGCTTATCGAAAATATCGTCGAGCAGCAGCATCGGTTTAAACCCTTTTTGCTGGTATAAATAGGTATACTGCGCCAGCTTCAACGCGATCAGGAACGACTTCTGCTGGCCCTGCGACCCAAATTTCTTCATGGGCATGCCGTGTATGGCAAATTGCATTTCGTCCTTGTGTATCCCCGCAGTGGTGCGCTCCAACACGCGGTCTTTCTCGATGCTCTTTTTGAGCAGTGCTGTAAAATCGTCCTGCAGCAACTGCGACTCGTAAACCAGATCCACCTCTTCGGCATCATCGGTCAGGTAGCTGTAATGGGTATTAAAAATACCCCTAAAACTTTCCATAAAAGCCCGCCGCTTTTCGAATATCAGGTTACCGGAAGAGATCAATTGTTCATCGAACACCGCCAGCAAGTCGGGGTCGTACCGTCCTGTGTCGGCAATGGTCTTCAATAAAGCGTTGCGGTTAATAAGCGCTTTATTGTAGGCTATCAATTCGTCCAGGTAGCGGTTATCGGTCTGCGAAATGACGTTGTCGATAAACTTCCTCCGCTCCTCGCTGCCTTCAATAATAATACTGATATCGTATGGCGAAACCATCACCAGCGGGAACAGCCCGATATGGTCGGCCAGGCGCTGGTATTCCTTTTTATTACGCCTGAATTGTTTTTTTTGATTACGCTTAACGCCACAGGCCACGGCTTCCTGTTTGCCGTCTTTAATAAATATGCCGTTGATGACAAAAAAATCCGTGCCCAGCTTTACCTGCTGGCTATCGATGGGGTTGAAATAACTTTTGCACAGCGACAGGTAATGTATCGCGTCCAGCAGGTTAGTCTTCCCTGCACCGTTGTCGCCTGTAAACGCGTTAACGCCCTCGCTCAGGTCGAGCTCCGCTTCGCTGTAATTCTTGAAATTTATGACGGACAAATGCTGCAGGTACATTGGTTCCAAAGGTAACGATTAGTGATTAGTTAACCGGTGGTTTGTGATCAGTTAATTAACGATTTGTGATCGGGTGGTTGGTTAAATATTACATCCAAATTCCCCTGATCGCAAGTCGGTAATCACCAACCACTAAATAATTCCATCACGCTATTGTCAACAAATTGGAAAACTGTATTTTTGCACACTTAATTTTTGAATAAAAATGTCGAAAACCCAGGCGAATGCCAAAGCTCCTGTTGCGAAGAATGATGATTTTGGGCAGACGGGCAAATTTGTGCGTGAGAATCAAAAAAGCTTATTG
>JAFDZK010000244.1 GCA_018267005.1 Bacteroidota bacterium | reverse complement strand
TGCGCCAGTCGTTGATCAGCAGGGGAAATGTGGTACGATATTCATACGCATTGCCCGCGTTGGCTTCACCCTGGTACCAGATCACGCCGGCGATGGCATAGGGCACAAACGGCGCTATCATGCCGTTATATAAAGTGGCCATGGTGTTATTCGGGCTGAAATCGAAATGATAGGATTTACTGAGGTCGGGCATCATGCGCCAGTTGTTATCACTTAGATTGATCGTCGTATCGGGGAAACCGGCGTAGACCGTATTGTTTTGTCCATAAATACCCACGCCGAACCAGGAGGGATTTTTCTGCTGCGAGAGCAGTTCCAGGACTATGCTGTTATTCCCGCCTTTCCACGTTCCGGGTGGCAATTTGCAGATAAAGTTGTTTTGTTCATTTCCGGGTGTTACGGGCTTGCCGTTAATGTAAAGCAGCATATCCGCATCAGTTTGACCGAGCTGTAACTGCGAGGCTGTATGCGCGTAAGTACTGTCGAGCTTCACCGTGCGCTGCATAAAAACACTGCCGCGGTACGATGCCCAGCGCCCCTGCCATTCCCAGGCGCCTATGCCCCCTTTTTGCCAGTTATCGAAGTATGACACCGGTTCGGCGGCGAGCTCGCCGGCCTTAAAAAAGGTTACAGGGCCATTTTTATAAGCATACGCTTTAATGATGCTGTCGACTAAAAGTTTTACGCCGTCCCAGGTCGCAGGAACCCTTTTTACGGCAGGGCTCAGCGCGGGGTCGGTAAGCATCGCCTCCCTGCTTATCCAGCATTCTGCCTGGGTTCCGCCCCAACTGCTATGGATCAACCCGATAGTTACATGCAGTTGCTGTGCCAATTTTTTGGCGAAGAAATAGCCGACGGCGGTGAAATCGCCTATCGTATTGGTGTCAGCCTTCTGCCATTGGCCGCCTTCGAGGTCTTTGTCAGGTTTAAGGCTCATCCTTTTGGGTACCAGGTATTGCCTGATCGGTTCGTCTTTTGCATTCTTCAATTCAGTTTTATAACCCAGCGCGTTCTGCAATATAAATTCCATATTCGATTGCCCCGAGCACAGCCACACCTCGCCCATCATAATATCGCCGTATGATATTTTTTCATTACCGGAAACAATGGTCATCATATAAGGGCCGCCCTCTTTCATTGGTCGCAGCACCACGCGCCAGTTACCGTCCCCGTCAGCCAGAGTATTTATTTTCTGCCCGTTAAAGCGCAAGGTAACTTTCCGGTTCCTGCCGGCCGTGCCCCATACCGGCACAGGTTGGTTGCGCTGCAAAACCATATGGTCGCCAAATATCCTGGCGGTCTTTAACTGGGCTTTGGAAAATGCAACGGAGGATAACAGGATAAGTGTTACCAGGACGGTTCTTCTCATTTGGCTAAGTTAAATCTTGTGAAGCTAAATTTCCTAACGCTGCAAATAAAAACGTCCCCGACTGCCCTGGCCACAAATAAAAAGCCGCCCCGAAGGACGGCTCTGAAATCAAATTTAACTACCGTTATCGCTTCTTCACTTCAACGCGACGGTTTAATATCCGGCCTTCTTCGGTATTGTTATCGGCTATGGGGTTACTGGTTCCATAGCCCGTGCTGATCAATTGGGTCGATCTGACACCCGTATTTACCAGGTAGGTTTTAACCGAGTTAGCCCTGTCCTGCGAAAGCACCAGGTTATGCTGCGGCGTACCTTCCATTGAGGCGTAGCCATTGATATTGAATCTAACTGTCGTATCCTTTTTCATTTCTTCAGCCATCTTGTCCAGTGCGGGATAAGCGCTTGTCTTTAAAATACTTGAGTCGAACTCGAACTGGATATTGCTGAAGTTGTAATCAGGTGCCGGGGCAGGAGCGGGCGCCGGAGCAGGAGCAGGCGGCGCGGGTGCCGGTGGTGGCGGCGTTGTAGTTTTTACTGTATCCGGCGGCGGCGGAGCCTGTACGATCTTCTTTTTAGCATGGCACGCTTGTAACGAGATTGCGGCAGATAAGATAATAATAGGTACGGAAATGTTTTTTAGAAATTTCATGATGAACTTTGTTAGTACAAAAAATTAAAAGCGGTCTGATTGGCCGCCGAAAAGTAAAACAAATTTTTAGCCTTCCTGTTTGTAGCGGGTCGCCACCCCACCATAACAGCACATTTACAGGCATTTAATTTTATCGGTGCAAAACTATTTCGCCCCACCGGGGGTTGTGCTGTAAAGTAAATTATATGGACATGACGGTTGACCGCAGGCTGCGTAACTGGTGGGTATTTTTGATACGCGGCTTGTTATTTATACTGCTGGGTATTTATATGATCGCCCGGCCGGCTTCAGGCTTCGCAGCGCTGGGATTCCTTTTAGGGTTCATTATTCTCGTGGCAGGTATATCCGAGTTATTACATGTGGTACGCGACCGCGGCGCCTTTAACCGCGGCTGGCATTTATTTATAGGTATCCTCGATATCCTGATCGGCCTGATCCTGTTGAGCCATATCGCCGCGAGTGAGACCATTCTTCGCATTATTGTCGGGATCTGGTTCTTGTTCAGGGGCATATCGCTCATTAGTTTTTCAGGCCTGCTGCGCCGCTCGTGGCTGATGATTATTGGAGGCATCATCGTTATCGTATTTGCGTTGCTGGTGTTGTTTAACCCGGTTTTCGGCGCGATGACGATTGTTCTATGGACCGCGATAGCGTTAATCGTTACGGGGGTCTTCAACATAATGCTCGCTGCATGGATGAAGCGGCTCTGACAATGCCTTATTGCGGTTGAACCGGATTTCGTATATTCGGTTCGCCAATTGTATGAGAAATCGCATCACTTTATCTTTTTTCCTATTTGCCGGAGTATTCGTTGCCTGCAAGCAATCGCCTAAAACAAACTCTTCAGACGAGGACTGGGCATTGCTGCCATTTATCAAGATCGACAGCGTAAACCCCATTTTGAAGCCCGGAACAGGCAGTTTTACCGACCCGATATTGAAAAAGACCGTCTATTGGGAAGAAAAGGACGTTTTCAACCCGGCTATCGTCAACCGCGACGGTAAGGTGTATATGCTTTACCGGGCCCAGGATAAGATCGGGAAGCCGGCGGGCACATCACGTATCGGCCTGGCTGTGAGCAGCGATGCTATGCATTTTACCCGCATGCCGCAGCCGGTACTTTATCCTGATAACGACTCTCTGAAAAGATTTGAATGGGAGGGCGGCTGTGAGGATCCACGTGTGGTGCAGGATGATAAAGGCACTTACTATATGACCTATACCGCTTATGACGGTGATAAAGCCAGGCTGTTTGTAGCAACTTCAACCGACTTGGTGCGCTGGCAAAAGCATGGAAACGCGTTTGCAAAGGCCTACGGCGGAAAATATGCCAATGCATGGTCAAAATCCGGATCGATCGTGTCCGATTATAAAAACGGCGAACCGGTGGCGGTTAAGATCAACGGTAAATACTGGATGTACTGGGGCGATAAGGATATTTGGGTCGCAACGTCGGACGACCTGATCAACTGGACGCCGGTTGAAATGCAGCCCGGCGAAAAGGCCCCGGTACCATTGGTTGGCGTGGCGGCTAACGTTCCGCAATTAAGGATCGTCCTGCCAACGCGCAGGGGCAAATTTGACAGCGACCTGGTAGAGTCGGGTCCGCCGGCGATGTTAACCGACCGCGGCATTCTGCTGATCTATAACAGCGGCAACGATCCGGCGACCGGCGACAAAACACTTGGTAAAGATTCGTATGCTGCAGGCCAGGCGCTCTTCGATAAAAATGATCCTACAAAAATTCTTCAACGCATGGACCATTGGTTTATGAAGCCCGACAAGCCTTACGAGATAACAGGACAGGTAAACCAGGTATGCTTTTTAGAAGGCCTCACCCGTTTTAAAAACAAATGGTATGTATACTACGGTACGGCCGATTCTAAAATAGCAGTAGCCGTTTGCGCTGATTCGTTAAAAAAATAAAACCACTGGGCCAGGCGGTACGTAGAACGAAATATCCGTTGCAATACCTTATTTATCTTTTTAAATTTGGTATAGCATTTATCTCGTAACCGAAAAACGTCTGAAGTGGAAAAGTCACTGCAAAGCAGGCGAAAAGCTTTTCTGTTTGGGCACCTGTCTATACAGCAGCGCCTGCCTCTTTTTATATGCATTTTATTGCTGATCGTCGTTACTGCGTTCAGTTGCGTATCGTATATCGAAGTGAAAAACGCATCTATGGCTGCCGCCAGGGAGCGCGTTACCACGCTGGCCGATAAGCTAACACTTATGTTCAAGGGCTCCGTCGATCAGTATGTCGATACCCTGGGTAAGGTTGCAAATAATAAGGACGTAAAAGAGTTTATTAAGTCCGGTAGTGTTGGCGCCCACGCCAGATCGCTTGAGCTTTTTCAGACATTTTTCAAAAAAGATACCACAAACAAATTACTGCAGATCCTCGACAGAAGCAAGAATACCGTGATCCGTTTAGGGGACAACTCGCTCGATCTGAAGTTGAATATCGATTCGATGCCGATGTCGGCAATAAATGTCGCCAACATGGGAGGCGCCGGCCGGTTTGTTTTGTATAAGGGCTCGATGTATTACCCCGTAGGGGCAGCGGTTATAGATAGCAATAAAGTTATTGGATATGTGGTTGACTGGAAACTGCTGAGGGGTACAAAACAGAGTGTCGAACAGTTAGGCCAGCTTCTCGGCGCCAATGGCCGCCTTTTTTTCGGTAACGACGATAATAGCTTTTGGACCAATATGGTACAGCCTGTGGCTAAGCCGTCTGTCGCTCTGGCGCGATTGCAGCAAGTTGCGGAGTATACCCGCCAAAGCGGCGGCCCGGTGGTAGGGTCGGTACGTAAGATACCCGACTCCCGCTGGCTGATATTGGTAGAGTTTTCCAGCAGAACATTTCTTGAAACGGCAAACGTTTATTTGCGCTGGGTAACTATCATCGGTATCGTACTTGTGGTGGCCGGCAGTTTCGGCGGATGGATGTTGTCGCGCAGTATGACCGCCCCTATAGATGAGCTCGGCAGGGCGGCGTCGGCCATTGCTGACGGCGACTATTCGGCAGTAGCGCAGGTAAGACGAAAGGACGAGGTCGGCCAACTCGCCGAGTCGTTCAATATCATGGCCGCCAGGGTGCGGCAGGCGCAGCAAGGGCTGGAACAGAAGGTGGAGGAAACGGAAAAAGAGCTTCAGACTGCAATTACCGGCATAAACGATCAGAAAGAAAACGAGAAGAAAAAGGATGAGTTTATCAGTATCGCCAGCCATGAGCTAAAGACTCCACTTACCACGATAAAAGCCTTTTTCCAGCTTGCGGTGAAAGAAATGCAGCCCGAGTTCAAAACGTTTAGCCTTATTCACCGGGCTTCAAGGCAATTGACACGAATGGAGCGCTTGATCGAGGACCTGCTCGACGTTTCAAAGATCAATTCCGGGAAGATGCAATACGACCTGGAAGATTTTGATTTTCAGCAAGCCCTGAAAGAGGCTGTCGATAGCGTGCAGCAGATATTCCCGGATCATTCACTCGTTATCGAGCATTCGGCATCGGTGATCGTGCACGGCGATAGGCACCGCATCGAGCAGGTGATCATAAATCTGCTTAATAACGCAGTTAAATATTCTCCGGGAGCTGATAAGGTCCTTATCCGTTCCGAGCTTGTCGGCGGTCATTTAATGGTGACGATCGAAGACTTTGGCATAGGCATCGACGAGCAGCATATCGGCGAGCTATTCGACCGCTTTTACCGCGTCAACTCCGACCGGCATTTCCAGGGCCTTGGCCTTGGCTTATTTATTTCGTCCGAGATCATCAAGCGGCATGGGGGAAGCATTAAAGTGGAAAGCGAACCCGGTAAGGGATCGGCGTTTACCTTCGAGTTACCTGTTACTATGCTGAATTAACGCGGTTCTTGTCGTTTGGTTAAACCTTACAGATCGCGATCAATCCAATAGGTATTCTCCTCCATGAAGGATTTTTACTATATCCTCGGAACTTCGGCCGATGCATCTGCTAACGAGATAGAAGCAGCTTACCAGAAACTTGCCCGTAAATTTTACGATGAGGAGGATGAATTTATGGGCGCGCATTTCCGCGAGATCACCGAAGCCTACGACATTTTGCGCGATGCCCGCCGTCGGAAAAGATACGATTCCGCTTTACGCCGGAACCAGAGAAAGCAACTGGCTGTTTTCAGGCTCAAATACCTCAACACCGCGGTTACCATCACCTTCGTGGCCGTAACAGCGCTTTTCGCGGTTTACGTCATCCGGGCTATCCGGGGGCGCGAAGCTAAAATCAAACAGACCGTTGCGCCGCCGCCGGCCGTGCAGGTTTTGCCGGTCTTACATGCAAATAAACACCGGAAAACAATAGCTGCTACACGGCGACCGCAACGCGATATCACCCGGCAGCTTTCGGATGTCCAGGCTCTGCACCATGATGTTTCCGCCGATTCATATAATCAGGCCGCCGTTGCCCATTCAGCTATGGATTCTTCATTCATAGCCACGCTCCATGCTAATATAACAGGTATTGTTTATCTGCATAGGTCGGCGGATTATAATTCAGCTGTATTGGCGAAAATTCCGGATGGAGCCGAAGTTCGTGTGCTTCAAAAAGAATCAGCCTATTATAAAATATCTTATAACGGGCTGGAAGGATACGTGTTAAAAAACAGCGTGTCAACGCACTAACCAACTCGTTAAGCGCAATCAATGGCTAATAAT
>JAFDZK010000243.1 GCA_018267005.1 Bacteroidota bacterium | reverse complement strand
GCATTCGCTCAAAGACCTGATCAAACTGCCTCTGGGGGAATGGAAAGAACATATCCGGAACGATTTTGAGGACACGGTTTTTAAAAATCATCCGGTTATAAGAGGAGTGAAGGCCGCCTTATATGAGGCAGGTGCGCTGTATGCCAGCATGAGCGGAAGCGGAGCCTCAGTTTTCGGAATATTCGCCGGGAAGCCTGAACTTTCTTCATTAGAAAAGACAAGCCAGGTATTTTACGGGGTTTAACCTTAATCGAGATACGGGCTTGAATTTAAAAACCGTCCCCTTCCGGAAAAGATCAGGAGGAGCTTTTATCCTCCCTTACGCCGCGGTCAAAAGCTTCTACACAGTCCTTGTCGCCCCAGCCGTTTTCGACGGCGGTATGCAGGCGATTTCGTGCTACATCCGCTGCGGGCATCGGCGTCCCTGTTTCCCGGGCCAACGCGTGGGCAAGGCTCAAGTCCTTGTATCCCAACCTGGCCTTGAACTTTACAGGCTCGTATTTTCTTTCGGCTATAAGCCTGCCGTAATTTTGATATACCGGGGCGTTAAATAAAGTCGAGCCGAAGAAGTCGGCTACTGTTACGCGGTCGAGGCCGTGATCTTCCGCAAGCCTGAAGGCTTCGGCCATCATCTCGACAGAAGCAAAGAGCATAAAATTACCGATAACCTTAACCACATTGGCATTGCCCGCTCCCTCACCGAAATCAATAACGCCTTGCCCCAGGCATTCCAATATCGGTTTCACAGCCGCTTTGGCTTCCTCGTTGCCCGACACACATATCCATAATTTTTTTGCTGCGGCGGCTTCGGGCCGCCCAAATACCGGAGACGTAATGTACGTGCTTCCGGCTGCTTTATGAAGTGCAGACAATTCTTTGGAAATATCAGGTGACAGGGTACTCATCGAAATATGGATGCCTCCTTTTTGTAAGGTTTGCAGTATTCCGTCTTCGCCGGCCGTGACTTGTTTTACCGCCGCGTCGTCCGACAGCATGGTGATAACTACCTGCACATTTTTTGCCGCCTCTGCCGGACTTTTACATGCGGTAATCGCCGAGGTATCCAATTCCTTTTCCCTGCCTTGTGTGCGGTTGTAAACCTTCAAATGGTAGCCCGCCGCGATGAGATTTTTTGCCATAGGCAGGCCCATGTTGCCAAGCCCGATAAACCCGATTTTCTTTTCCATACATTAACTGATATAGTCCCTGTCTTCGTCGCTTAGTGTATTTAATTCTTTTTTGTTCGGGTCAGAATCTTCGCTTTGCCCGGGAACATACCTTGGCTTTCCTGGCCGGGCTATCAGAACACCAACCAGAAAACCGATGAATGCCGCCGCCAGCAGCATGACAAGTTTAGAAAGATAAAATCGTGCGAACAAAAATTTAAACGCCACCTCGTCGGTGTTTTGCATAACCACCACGGTAAGCAATATCGTGATGATGATAATAACCATAGTTTTTATTCTCATGGCTTATGGGTTTAAAACAGTAAATGAAATAAGCGGTTTGAGTGAATCGGAAATAAACTTAACCAAATTAATCGATAAAAATATCAAAGGCCTGCTTATCGATGCGGGAGGTGACAAACCGGCGCCCGAAGAACTGAACGATCCAAAACAGTAACGCAGGCTTGATTGGTTTCAACACAAAGAATCATGAAGCTTCAAATAATTGATTGTTGTAATCCGTCGCTATGATAAATAGGGCGTAGATGATTGTCCTTATCCTGCCGCGCAATCCGAAACTATTGTTCAATTTCACTGGATATCAATACACCCATCGGTTAATTTTTCTCTATGTAAACTTAAACTTTATTTTAAATGCGACAATTAACTCATTAATAAATATTTAGCTGTGTAAATTATGTATAGATATGAGTATTACTAAAAATATTAGTATTTGTTAAAATCAGCTAAGGGAGAGTTGTTAAATTATTACTTTTTATATACTATGTATTTTTTTGATTAAAAATGTTTTATGATTTTATAGTTTACTTGGTACGCCGAATTTTGCGCTTCTGTTTTGACCTGGTTTTTATGCAAAATAGTTTATTTTAAAGGGGCTATCCAGTTACGAAAATCATTACACTAAGGTAAATGGTTATTTGCCCTTATAGGTTAAAGTTTTTGTACTGTTGCGTTGCCTTATGTGTGAAGAACCCAGGGAAGATTTAAGGATGCTGAAGCACCCGTCCCCTACCCTATCAAGGGAATAAAAGAAGGTGGAAAATGGGGAGGGATTTCAGACTTTAGCCCTTCTTTTAGCGACTTTTCGCTGCGCCATCGGGAACAGAAAAATGGTCGATAAAATAATAACGGCGCCCACCCAGAAGCCTGTCGTCATCCGGTTCATATCACCAAAAAACAGGAAAGACATGATGATACCATATACCGGCTCAAGGTTGGTAATGAGCGCCACGCGGAAGGGTGAAAGTTCACGCATGACGGCCACCCCAGCTACATAAGCCAGCGAGGTGCAGACCGTACCAAGCAGGAAAAGATAACCGATGTCGGATGTGCTAAGAAGCATGGAGCGATCAAATCCCCCGGTAAAAAACAGGAAAATGGAGATCCACACAAATGCTCCCGACAGCTCATAAAAGGCGATGACGGGTGCCTGGTGATGTTTCACCTGCCGGGCATTGATGATGGAAAAAAGGCTGGCGCAAACAGCACAAGCAAGACCTGCGACAATGCCCTTAGTGTATTGGGTTTCGAATTTGAAAATAACAAATATGCCCAGGATGATGAGCAGCCCGGACATAATTTCTAACCCGGAAATTACTTTTTTGTTGATCAGCGGTTCGAGGATTGCGGTGAATAAAGTGAGGGACGAGAAGCATACCAGGGCCACCGAAACCGTCGATAATTTGATTGACAGGAAGAACAATATCCAGTGCGCGCCAACCAGTGCACCAGTGAGGACGAGCTTGATAAAAGTGCTGCGGCTGACCCTGAAGGCCGTCCTGTTAAACCTGAAATAAAGGAACAAAGTGAGCGACGCGATAAGCACCCGGTACCATACCAAATGCGCTGCCGATACCGAGATCAGCTTGCCCAGGATGCCGGTAAAGCCCCATATAAAAACCGTGAAATGCAATATCACAAGGTTCTTGTTTAGAGCCGATGGCGCCGTTTCTTCGACCATCATTTAGGGGCTTTTACAAGCAGGTAATAGCCGAGCGCACCGAACAACAGGTTGGGCATCAAGGCCGATATCAGGGGAGGGGTGCCGCCTTTGGTGGAAAAAACCAGCGCAAAACGTTCGACGACGATGTAGGTAAAACATAATAAAATACCCAGCCCCAGGGGCAGACCTATGCCTCCGCGCACTTTACGCGACGACATGGAAACGCCTATCAGCATAAGTACATAAACAGACAGGGGATGCACAAAGCGGTAGTATTTTTCGAAAAGCATATCGGTCAGTTCGCCTGTTCCCCGCAGTTTGGCTTTTTCGATGTTTTTGTCGAGTATGTTCATCGGCATGGCGCTGTAGGCGTTGTCGCGTATCTCAAAGTCGGTGGGGCGCATGTCCAGCACGGTGTCCTTGGTAATGCCACGCCATTGCATGGTTTCCTTGAGCCCGTTAATATGCCTGATGCTGTAAGTCCTGATGGTCCATATCCTTTTTAAAGAATCATAAACAATGGATTGGGCGACCAATTTTTCGGTCATGGTATCTCCCTTGTACTTTTCCATGATGAAATCGAACCCCGTTTTGGATGTGTTGTCGAACGATTTCACATAAACAAAAGTATTCTTATCCAATTGCATATGCACCTCGCTTTTGGTCGGGTCCTGATCGCTGAACTTGCTGTTCTCAAAATCGACTTTAAGCCTGTTGGTATGCGGAATGATGAATACATTAGCGATAAAGAAAATAATGAACAACAGGCTGGAAGCTATAAAATAGGGCCTCAAAAAGCGCGCGAAACTGGCTTTTGAGGTCAGGATAGGAACAATTTCGGTTTGATTGGCCATCCTTGCAGTAAAAAGGATCACTGCCAGGAAATTGATCAGCGGCGAAAGGTAATTGAGGTAGAACGGTATAAAGCCCGCATAATACTGGAAGACAATTTCGTGCAGGGTGCAATTTTTTTTCAGAAAGTTGTCCAGGTGCTCCGATACGTCGAAAACTACCATCACCACCGAGAAAATTGCCAGGGTGTAAAAAAAGGTGCCCAGGTACTTCCGGATGATATACCAGTCTATTACTTTGAGATGCCGGTTCAGTAGTTTCTTCATTTATAGTCTTTGGCCGAGGCGTTTAACCATGGCTTGCTTCCAATCGTAAAACTCGCCTGCTATGATCTTTTCCCGGGCTTGTTTTACCAGCCACAGGTAAAAATGCAGGTTGTGCAGCGTGGCGATCTGGGCGCCCAGTATTTCACCCGAATGCACCAGGTGACGAAGATACGCTTTTGTATACGCCGTATCCGCAAACAGATCGCTGCCGGCTTCGACGGGTGAAAAATCATTCTTCCATTTTTCGTTCCGGATATTGATGATGCCGTCTTTGGTAAAAAGCATGCCATTGCGCGCGTTACGGGTGGGCATTACGCAATCGAACATATCTACTCCCAAAGCAATATTCTCCAATATATTTACGGGCGTACCTACACCCATCAAATAACGTGGTTTTTGCTTTGGTAATATATCACAAACAATTTCGGTCATTGCGTACATTTCTTCAGCCGGTTCGCCGACCGATAGGCCGCCGATAGCGTTGCCCTCACGCTCGAAGGCGGCGATAACTTCAGCCGATTTAACGCGCAGGTCTTTATACACCGAACCTTGCACGATAGGGAACAGCGTTTGGCTGTATCCATACTTGGGTTCGGTGCTGTCGAAACGCTCGCAGCAGCGCTTCAGCCATCGATGCGTCATATCGAGCGACCGCCTCGCATAATTGTATTCGCAGGGATACGGAGTACACTCATCCAGCGCCATGACGATGTCGGCGCCGATGATGCGTTGGATGTCCATCACATTTTCCGGTGTGAACAGGTGCTTTGACCCATCGATATGCGAACGGAATGTTACGCCTTCCTCTTTAATTTTTCTTACCCCGGTCAGTGAATACACCTGGTAGCCACCGCTATCGGTCAGGATCGGCATATCCCAGCCATTAAACCGGTGAAGGCCACCAGCCTGTTCGAGTACATCAAGCCCCGGCCTTAAATACAAATGGTAAGTATTGCCCAGGATGATCTCAGCTTTTATATCATTCTTTAGCTCATGCTGATGGACCGCTTTTACTGTCCCCGCGGTGCCTACCGGCATGAAGATGGGGGTATGTATGGTGCCGTGGTCGGTGATGATCTCGCCTGCGCGTGCTTTGGATAAAGAATCCTGTGCGGTTAAATTAAACTTCATTCGTGAGGACGCAAAATTACTCAATTTGTTGTAAGGTTGGAAAGTTGAAAACTTATAGCGCTCCCTGCCGGTAAATATTCAAACGTTACGAAATTTCAACACTTCATAACCGATGTCAATAACTTTCCTAAGTTCATCGGGTGTATTTCGGTGATTTTTAACAAATTTGCCGGACAATCCGACTGGAATTTGGAAACATATTTACCCGTAATCTTATTCTCTTTAGTCTCCATTTGTTTTATAGCCCAGCTATACTATCTTTTATACTATCATCTCAGGCTGTATAACTATCAGCCGGCAGCCGAACCTTTAAAAGCGGGTATTCCCGTTTCGGTGATCATCAGCGCGCGCAACGAAGCAAGCCGCCTTTTGGAGAACCTGCCCGTTATACTTGAACAGGACTATCCTGATTTCGAAGTGATAGTGATCAACGATTGCTCGCTGGACGACACCGAAACGGTGCTGAAGGAACTTTGTGCCCGTTATCAGCACCTGAAGGTAGTTACCGTTACGGAGAACGACCGCTTTAAAACTGGGAAGAAATTTGCGCTGACCATGGGCATTAAAGCGTCTAAAAACGAGCATTTGCTGTTTACCGATGCCGACTGTAAACCGGCCTCGGCAAATTGGATAAGCCTAATGGCGGTTAATTTTTCAGGCGATGCAAACATCGTGCTGGGTTATTCTCCTTATTATAAAGCCAATAATTTCCTAAACCCTTTTATCCGTTTCGAAACCATCCGCACAGCCATCAATTATCTGTCGGCCGCATTGGCAGGCAATCCGTATATGGGCATCGGGCGAAACCTGGCCTACACCAAAACGCTTTTTTTTAGCAACAAAGGATTTGCCTCACATATGCACGTCATGTCGGGCGACGACGACCTGTTTGTTAATGAAAACGCCAACGGTGATAATACGGTAATAGAAATTCGTCCGGCTGCGTTTACTTACAGCAGCGCTAAGGCAACTTTGCAGACCTGGTATCGCCAGAAAAGAAGGCACATGGGTGCCGGCAAACTCTACCGTGGCAGACACCGCCGCATGCTTAGTTTTGATGCGATGACCGGTTTCCTGTTCTATGTACTGCTCATTTTGCTGCTCATATTTGGTCATGATCCGATATTGGTAGCAGGCTTGTTCGTATTCAGGATGATTTGCCAGCTAATAATTTACTCCCGGATCTTTGGTAAGCTGGAAGATAAAAATTTGGTCTGGTATTTGCCCATTTTTGATATTGTATATTACATATATTTAAATATTTTTGGACTGATTGGTACCTTTATAAAAACTACCCAGTGGAAGTAAACGCAAATTTTACCGAGAACGCAAAAAACGATTTTCAACTCGTGGTTAAAGCCCGCGAGGGTAATCAGAAAGCTTATGCCGACCTGATGC
>JAFDZK010000242.1 GCA_018267005.1 Bacteroidota bacterium | reverse complement strand
GCCGTCGTTATTTACATCACCAACGGCAATGCCCAGGCCGTACCCTAAAGCGCTGCTGTAAATACCCGCTTTTTGCGTAACATCAGTAAAGTGGCCGTTATCGTTGCGAAATAGCCTGCTGCCCGCCAGTGCGTTAGCTTTCCTTCGCAAGCTGGTATCGCCGTAAGTATCGACAGAATGATTGGACTGGTTCAGTAAAAAGCAATCCAGTTTGCCGTCGTGGTTATAATCAAAGAACGCCGCCTGCGTTGAAAAGCCTGCAAAGTCGAGCCCATATTCCGCGGACCTTTCGGTAAATGTCCCGTCATGATTATTGATAAAGAGCATATTATGCCCCTTAAAACCTAATTTACCCGAAACGGCGCAAACATAAATGTCTAAGTAGCCGTCGTTATTTACATCGGCCATCGTAACGCCGGTACACCAATCGGCCGTTCCGGCCACCCCGGCTTTACCTGTAACATCCTCAAACTTGTAGTTGCCTTTATTAAGGTAAAGCTTGTTACCGCCCAATTTATTCGACGTAAAATAAATATCCGGCAATCCGTCGTTGTTGATATCGCCTATCGCTACGCCGCCGCCATTGTAGAAGTACAAATAACTCAATATACCCGGGTAATCATCATCATTTAAATTGTTAACGAAATTGACACCCGTTCTTGCCGAATCGAGCAATTGAAATAATGGCGGCGCGTTCTCTGCATGATTGCACGAACAGAGCATAAAGCCAACTCCTATAAGCAATGTGCAAAAAGCTGTTATCCCCCGGGTGATCTTAACGATATCCATTATTTCGTAACGCGTTCAGAAATCTATTCCAAAATAAATTCAAGAAAATGCCGCGGCAATGGGCGGGTATTTTGGTATAGGAGGCTGAGTGACATCGGTACAATTTATTAGCTACAACTGGTGTTTAAAAGTATTGATTAATGCAGAACATATCAAGCTTTTTACCTTTAAAAAGACCGTATATCACATGAGCGGCCGATTTTATGTATTTTCGGACGTTTTGAAAAACCAGCGCCTGGAATGAAAAAAATTATCGTCTTGTTAATACTCCTTGTAATCATTTTAGCCTTATTCCTTATTCCGGCGACGTTGCATGAAACCGTACAGGTTAAAGCGCCTTTATTTAATACATACACCGCTCTTATGAAACCCGAAAAGTGGGAACAATGGCGGGCAGACCTGCGGAAAATTGCCCAGGACGATTCTAACAGCGTTCACATTCGGGGCAAGGCAGGACAGTTTGTCATCGCAACGCGCAATGCTGAATTGAAAGTGAATTTAGCAGGGGACATTTTTCACGTGGAAGACGGGTTAACCGGCGCCCCCGTTGCATACGATTTTGCCATTATCCCGAATAAGGATCCGGCCATTGTGAGTGTAAGTGTATATAAAGAAACCAATGCTTTCCATTATCTGCTTAACGGAATTCGAAAATACTCTTTTGATGATACGCACATCAGCGATCTAAAAGATTTCTTCGAGACAGACAGCCTACGTTATGGTTATGCCATTCACAAAACTAAGGTACCCGACAATGATCTGATAGAGATCAAAAAAGAAGTTTTGACAAAAGACAAGTTCCAGGCGGCCGCTAAGATGTTTACATCGCTGACGCAGTACGCCCAAAAAGAGGGTGCAAAACAAATGCAGCCTGCTATCGCCCAGTTTTTGCCAAGGGGGAAGGACTCGGTACAAGTGAATGTCGGTTTGTTTATCGATAAGAAAATAACACCGACTCATGAGATCGCTTTTGTAAATATGCCCAAAGGCGGCCCGCTTTACACTGTCAGCTTTCGGGGCAGATTTGACCGGCGCTATAAAGCTTACGATGCACTTCACCAATATTTTACCGATCACGGCTACCAGCAGGCGATATTACCTTTCGAAAGTTACCCCGATAACAAACTCCCTGTTTCCGACACTGAACGGGTAAATATCAGGCTCAATTTCGCTTCGTATTTTTAACCTTTTGCGCTTTTCCAAATATTTGCAGCGCATCGTTATTACGGGCTACGATGATGTCCTGGCCGGTTTTAGTGTTTATGGCAGCCACGTCGCGCACTTCGCCCCTGACAAATAATCCGCTATTGACGGGAGGCACATAATCAAACCAGTGTTTTGCATTCCCCAGCAAAGTAACGCCGTAACTGGCATCATACCTGCCAACTTCAGGCTTAAGGCTGCAAAAATTTCCGGCCATGAAAAGGTCTTTATAGCCATCGCCGTTGATGTCGTTCACCAATATGCTGAAGACGGGCGAAAACTGCGCCCTCAATGGCAGCAGCCGTTTGCTAAACGATGAATTGCCTTCGTTATAAAACACGCAGGTTTGCGTTTCATCGACCGTAAGCACCTGGGCTTTACTTAATTCATCTGCCGTGAATATCTCGTCGATCCCTTTGCCCGCATAAGCATCGTAACGCGGGAATTTCTTTTTCAGGTAAGGCAGTTGTTTAATCATATCGTCGCGCAGGTTGAAAGGATAAGCCTTCCCATCGGATTTATAATACACAGGGATGCATTCTACCTGGCCGTTATTGTCAAAATCCGATACGTACAATTTTGCCGGGTGACCGGCGTCGGCCTTGATCTTTGAATTCAATCCCATATTGCCTGCTATAAGGTCGGGTTTGCCATCGCCGTTAAGATCGGCAACCGTCAGACAGTTCCACCAGCCCGAGGAATTTGCTATCTCGCCGGTCTTTTTAAGCTTTCCGTCAGCATATTTCAAAATGGTTACAGGCATCCAGTCGCCCACAACGACCAGCGAATTCTTACCCGAACCATCTATGTCCACCCACTGCGCATCGGTAACCATGCCAAGTTTTAACAGGTCGGGCGCTAAATCTGCGGTAACATCCGTAAAATTGCCATGACCATCGTTTCTTAACAGCCGGCTCGCGGGTGTCACGCCATAGGAGCCGGGTATGCTCCTGGCACCAATGAACAGATCACCGTTATCACTATTCAGTCGTACGCAGGAAGCGTTTACCGAAACCGGCGGCCAGCCTGCGAATTTGCGGGTGAAATTTCCTTTACCATCATTTATATACAACCGGGGCAGCAGATCCTGTGATCCCTCCTTTTCCTGGTTGCCACCCGACACGACCACCAGGTCCATATCACCGTCATGGTCGGCGTCAAAAAAGAGTGCTCCTATACTTTCGCTGTTCTTGTCACGGGCAAAAACAAATTCGGGTTTTTGAATAAAAGTGCCGTCGGGCTTTTGGATAAAGAGTTTTGAAGTATCGTCCATGGCGCCGCCCATAAAGAAGTCGGGCAAGCCGTCGCCGTCTACATCGGCCACGGCGAGCTTAGGACCTTCGGTCGACAGCATTTTAGGGATAAGGCGCTGTTCGTCAAAATCCTTAAAATCATTTTCCTTATGATGGATATCGCCTTTGATGTGTGTTGCGGTAATATCCGTATAATATGGATCGGCCTTAAGGGAAACCGGGACATAGGCCAGGTTCGCGTCCGTTTCCTTCAAAGTAATAATCGTATTCGCATCTATGTTCTTCAACACCTGCATCCGCATATTTGGCCAGGTCACCTTAAGACTATCTACTTTTTTAAAATCGCCGAGCCCAAAACTCAGCACCGGCTCAACGCTGCTTTCAAAGCCCCTGGTAGGCATCTGCTCCACCAATTGCTGCATGCCATGCGTGTATACCGTAACTTTTGCTCCTATCCCAAAGGTGTTCATGCCACTTCCTTCCAGTTTCACCTTTAGGTAGTGTGCGTGAGTGCGCTCAGATGTCATATTACGGTAGATGAATGCCTGGCCATTCTCGTTATTCACCACCAGGTCGAGATCACCATCGCCATCCAGGTCGCCGTAAGCGGCGCCATTGCTGAAACCCGGCGTAAAAAAGCCAAGCTGCTGGCTTTCATTCTTGAAGATCAAATTCTTCTGGTTGACAAAGCCATAGCTGGTGATAGGCGTTTTGGTCATCTTGTCGAGGAACATTTTGATCTTGAAGCCTTCGTGCTTTACCTGGTTGAATACTTCCGGACTGCTGAAAAACGCAAGGAAATCCTGGTTGGTCATGTCCCTGCTTATACCATTGCTCACAAAAATATCCTTCCAGCCATCGTTATTAAAGTCGAAACTAAGCGCTCCCCAACTCCAATCGGTAGCATTTACCCCGGCAAGATCCGCTATTTCACTAAAAGTGCCGTCACCGTTATTAAGCTGCAAGCAGTTTTTGGTAAACTGGTGATGAAAGCTGTTTTTGAGCCTGGCGTTATAAACGTCGTATTCGTCAAATTTGGTCGTGGTTTTCAGCCGATAATCATCATCGGGCAGCATATCGGTGGTAAAAACATCCAATAGCCCATCGTTGTTGATGTCCGCCACATCCGAGCCCATCGAGGAAAGGCTCACGTGCCCTAATGCATCATCGCTTACTTCCTTGAATTTGCCGTTGTGCTGGTTCTTGTATAGGTAATCGCGCTCAAAAAAATCATTCGACACATACATATCATCCCAGCCGGTATTGAAGAGATCGCCTGATGCTATACCGAGGCCGAAACCGATCTCGCTTCCGTAAATCCCTGCCTGCTCGCTTACGTCGACAAACTTACCGTTGTCATTCCTGTATAAACGGTCGCCATTCATCGGATCGCGTTTGTTGCGGATATCCCGGTTGAACCCGAAGTCCCCTATCGGCCGGTAACTATTATTAAGCACAAAACAATCCAGGTCGCCGTCATGGTCGAAATCGAAAAATATGGCCTGTGTGGACAAGCCCTTATCTGCCAGCCCATATTCCTCCGCCTCTTCTTTAAAGGTGCCATCCTTTTGGTTGATGTACAATTCGTTTGCCCGGCTGGCATCTTTTATCCCGCCGCCATTGGACACGTAAATATCCAGCCAGCCGTCACCGTTTATGTCAACCATGGTTACGCCCGTATGCCAGCGAGGGTAACCCTTCACTCCCGCCTTAGCGGTAACGTCTTCAAACTTCCAGTTGCCTTTGTTGATGTAAAGTTTATTTTCACCCTGGTTGGATGTAAAAAATATATCCGGCTTGCCGTCGTTATTTACATCACCGATCGCCACACCTCCCCCGTTGTAGAAGTTGCGGTAATTAAATACGTTAAACCCGCCCTCGTCGGAGACTTTATTGTCGAAAGCTATCCCGGTTTCGGATGCCGGGAGCAGTTGAAAAAGGGCTTCTTTGGTATCCGGTTTGTTTTGCTGTTTATGGCACGACGATCCGATGAAAAGGACGAGTAAGAGCAAGAAGGGTATTCGGGGGTACATCATCGTAAAAATAAAAAAAAACAGAGTGGTAATATACCACTCTGTCTACTTTCAATCTCAATCAAGTTTATTAATAACCCGGATTCTGTTTCAGGTTCGGGTTAGTAAGCAATTCAGGTGCGGGTATCGGGAACAAGAACGCATGGGTATCACCATCGTCTGTTTTAGCCGGGGTGCGTGCACCAGTAAAATAGTGCGTAGCCGGATCGGCAACCTGGAAACGGATAAGATCATTCCTTCTCCAGCCTTCCCACATCAACTCGCGGCTTCTTTCGTCGAGCAGGTTGCTGTAGGTCAGATCAGACATCGTCCAATCAGCCACGCCTGCGCGTTCACGAACTTTATTAACCATCGTCAAAGCGGTTGCATTGTCGCTTATGTGCATGGACGCTTCTGCCAACATCAGGTATGCATCGGCGAGGCGGAAAATCACGCCGTCGTTACTCTGGTTACCTGCAGTACCGGCTTCCGGGTGGTATTTGATGTTACGCGCACCGGCCATACGGAATGCCCCGGAAGCGTCTGATATTGACGTAACGTTCGGATCAAAGATCACAGGCAGGTTGGCCTGAGGATCGGTAAGCGGTGTTTTCCCATCGGCCGCATATTGCTGACCGACTAAGAACTGCTGACGGCGCACGTCGCTGGCATCGTACTTATTGTAAACGTCTGCCGTTGAACAGAAGCCATTCCATGGCTGGCCTGTCAAACCATAGGTTAAGCTGCTGGAGTAGTGCAGCGTCTGCATTTCCCAGTTCATGCCGCCGATGTGCACCTTATCGAATGGAACCACAAAGATATTTTCGCCTGAACCATCATTGGTAATGGAGAAGTTGTCGAAGTAGTTTGGCTGCAGGATATATTTACCAGAATTGATCACATTGTTCAAAGCGGTAATGGCCTTAGCCCATTGGGGAGTGCCGGTATATACCTGTGCATTCATATACAATTTAGCCTGCAGCATATAACCGAAGTATTGCGTTACACGGCCATACGTTGTTTTATCGACTGTTGTCGACAACAGCGGAATATTAGTGCTTAACTCATTGTCCAGAAACGCATATACATCGGCACGCGACGATTGCTTTACCTTGCTTGGGTCGGTATTATAATCGGTAACCAGCGGTATGTTGCCAAACATATCCATAAACTGGAAGATGAAATATGCGCGCAGTACCTTAAGTTCCGCCACGATGCTGTTGATGTTAGCCGGCTTATTTGTCAGGCCGTTCAGAACGTTCAGCGTAAAGTTTACCTGGCTTATGCCATTATTCAGGTCGCTCCAGCCGCCGTCAACAAAAACATCCGGTTTAAATTTATGCAGCCAAAGGCTTTGCCACTGGCCGCCGTCGTACCAGTCGTTACCACGGGTAGGAACAACGATCTCATCTGAGGTAATTTCGTTCATCTGCATCACATTGCCGTCGGGTATAGCCTGCATTGCAACGTAAGCCGGCGCTACACCGGCAGCAATCTGCGCGGGCGTCTGGTAGAAGTCGGCCGTAGGCACAACGCTGTATACCTTTTTATCCAGCTTTGTACAGGATTGGGTTATGCCAAGGGTCAGTATCACTGTACCAAAGGCAATCATTAATTTTTTTCTTTTCATCACTATTTTCTTAAAGTAGTAAGTTATTTCAATGATACGTTAAC
>JAFDZK010000241.1 GCA_018267005.1 Bacteroidota bacterium | reverse complement strand
CCGCGGCATTCGATAAAGGTTATGATGCGGTGAAAGAGGTTGAGGAAGTCAAACTTTTCCACTGGGCGGGCAAATTGCTGTACGGCATCATTTTTAACGAAATGCAGGCCGGCATTAAACAGCAGCATTACCAGGGGCAGGAGTTCAATATTTCGCAGTCGCTCATCCACAAATTCAGCAACCTGCACCTGATGCTGCAGAGTATTTATCTGCCTGTCATCTTTGAAGATTTTAAGCCTTACAGCTTATTTTTATTCAGGGTGGATAACGCCGAAAACGAATTCACTTACCGCGATGAGATCAATACGCTTATTTTTTCGCTGCGTATTAAAGACTTCGGCCTGGTACTTTGCCTGCAGGATAACGGCGTGAACCGGAATTATCATCGCGACCTTTTGTCGAAAATCGGGCAGCAAGCGCTACACCCCATCCAGTTCGAAGAATTTAATGCCAGGGTTTTTTACTCGGCTTACCTTTTTAACCGCCTGCCCGAATACAACATTTTACCAGCCGGGAACGAGACTTATATTGAAGCAATGCCGCTGCGCGGTATGAGCAGCAAACCGCTGTTTGATCCATGGCAAAACAAGACCTACGCCCAGGTGCTCGAGAATTTCTGGAAGAAGTGGAACCTCCTGCTTTTCGAGATCATCAAAGACCCGGAAAACCCGGTGAGCTTTTTACTCGATGCCGGCGGGAATTTTATCAATGCCCGAACGATTGCATTTTCTCGCTGATGGCATGAATGAAATCGACCAGCACGTCGTGCCGCAAAAGTACCGTGATGATGATGCCGCATACGCCGCCAAAAAGGTGTGCGTCGTGGTTGATGTTGCCTATACCGCGTTTGGAAGCGTAGGAGCAATAGACCAGGTATAAAATTCCGAACAGGATAGCCGGTATGCCTATAGGTATGAAGAGGAGGTACATACTGGCAAAGGGCTGGAACAAAATATAGCCGAAAACCACCGCGCTGATAGCGCCGGAAGCTCCCAGGCTGCGGTACCAGAAATCGTTTTTGTGCTTTATCACGGTGGGAAGATCGCCCAAAACCATACTCACCATGTAAAGTACTGCAAATTGCCAGTGGCCAAGCATCGCCTCCAATGTAAACGAGAAGAAGAAGAACGTGAACATGTTGAAGAACAGGTGCATCAGGTCGGCATGGATGAAGCCGCTGGTGACGAGGGTATAAACATACTGCCCGCGCGAAACATTATAAGGATGCAGAATAAACTTGTCGTACACCTTTTCGTTATAAAATGCGATAAAGCTGACAAGGAGAGTTAAGCCAAAAAGTACGGATGCGACGGGCGCTACGGTTAAATATTGTTCCATTTATTGCAGATCGAGTTTGGGATCGGTCAGCAGCCTGCCAACCGGGTACCTAAGATAGGTTTTTTCGAAATAAGGCGAATTGCGGTAAACAAAATTCAGTTGCGCCCGGGCGCTGTTTGCCAGTTGCGGGTTCTTCGCTTTTTCATCGTCCAGCTTTTTTCGGAGGGATGTATCCTTTTTGAGGAGGTTAGCCGCCACATCTTCAAAAACGTAATCCGAATAACCTTCTTTCTGCCCCAATACCGAATCAAAAAAGTTCCATGCAAAAAATGAATCGACGCCCTGCGGTTCCAGTGTTTCGACAATATATCGGTTCACGGCCTGGTTGGTATAAACTACGTAATCGCCCTGGTAAAACTTTACCTTCATTTGCATAGGGCTCAGCTTTACGTCGCTATGCAGGTAATGCCCTTCATAGGGGCGCTGCGGCGTCTTATAGTCGCCGATATAGTACATCTGCAGGTCGAGCGTAGTGTCATGCGCCAGCCTGTGCATAACGATATTGTTCAGCTTGAACAGGTCTATTACCTTTTCCCATGCCTGCGGTATCACGTAGGCGACCGGCTTATCAACCGACGTTGTAACCTTATAGTTGTCAAAATATTTAATGGTTTTGGTATAAGGTTTGGTTTCATTATAATACAATCGGGGAAGACCGCTTACTTCGCTGGTTTTGTGACCGGCGGCGTAGCCCTTAAACACCAGGGTGTCATAATGCTCCCAGTCCACGTCCCAGTTTAGCGCGAACGATGTCTGATTCTTTACCTGCTCGTCGGCCTTGTGCTTCAGTTCACCGATAAGCGTATGGTCGCGTTCGCAGATGTCGATCAGGTGCGCCATAAAGTCGTAAGTAGCGTACACGCGCTTATCAAAGGGTTTCAGCATGTGCGTTTCCGTAATGTAGCTGATGATGTTGTGCTGCGCGGTGTACCCGGTAGCAAAACGCGGCGTTTCCAGGAAGCTCACGATGCCCGAATCAGGCGTAGCTTTTCGTTCCTCTACGTAAGGCGTCATTTCATAGCCGCTGGCGGCCATGCGCGTGTATAATTCCGGCGACAGCGTTTTCGAAGTATACCCGGCCAGGATGGGGTTTTGTTTGTCTTTCTGCGTCTCGATCAGTGTCATTACGTACTGGTAATCGGCCCCGTCGCTGGTATGGTTGTCCAGGAATACTTCCGGCTGCCAGGTGTTCAGGATTTTTTCAAAGGCCCGGGCGTTGCGGCTGTCGGCTTTGATAAAATCACGGTTCAAATCCAGGTTCCTGTAATTTCCGCGGAAGCCATAGGCGCGCGGGCCATTTTGATTGATACGCGAAACGCCGCGGTTGAGGCAGCCGTCGATATTGTAAACCTCGATGAGGCAGATCACCACATCTTTGGGCAACTTGTTTTTCTTCAGCAGGTCACGTACCAGCATCATGCTGGCGTCAATCCCTTCAGGCTCGCCCGGGTGGATGCCGTTGTTGATCAGCAGTACCCTTTTATCTTGTTTTTTGACCAGCGCCGGATCGAACACCCTGTTCCTCGATAAAACCACCAGGGTCAGCGGTTTACCCACATCCGTTGTGCCGTAATTGATCAGCTTTACCTGGTTATATTGTTTTGCCAGGTTTTCATAATAAGAAACGATCTCGGCATAGGTTGCGGTGTAGTTCTTGTCGCTGCTTTTTTCAAATGGGGTAAGCTGGGCTTGGGCTTGTACGAAGAATAAGCAGACCAGCAATGCCGGTAAAAGTCGTTTCATTGAGGAGAATTTTAACAAATATATACGCGGCGTATAACGCACCCAATAAATGAATCAGATTTGTTACCTGCAGCCGGGAGATAAGAACACCGCCGCCCGGCGTTTGCAAGCTGGACGGCGGTATCCCGGAAAAATGCCCTGCCGGCACAAGAAGCCGGGCTTATGGTTTACTTCGCAGGCATATCAAATATCTTGGGATCGATATCCTTATTAACAGTTATCGATTTTACCACGAAGTCCAACTGGAACTGGCCGAAGTCGATGTTGATCTTATAAGGCTCCAGGTTGCCGAAGTCCGTTTTCTTATAGTCGGAAAGCGTGGTGGTTACGTTTACTTCCTGGCCCTGCATGGACGCTGTCGAGGTCATTTTGTTGAGCAGGTAGGTGTTGGCGTCTATAAAATAAGTGGTTACCTGCGTGCCTGCGGTGATCTTTACCGGATAATTGTTGCCGTCTTTGGGCAGTAATTCGGCCTTATAGCCCCTGGCTGCGTAATCCAGCAGGGAGCGACCCAGCCAGATAGCGTCTTTGCCTGATTGGTACTGATCGTCGGGCATTGGCTCCGGGTCGGTACCGCCGGCGAAAGGATTAACGCTCCATCCGCCTTTGTCGGTATAAACCTGTATGATCTTTTGTCCATTGATCTCGCTCTCGCTGCGATATCCCTTTCCCACCAGCAAGGTGGTAGTTGCGGCGCCATCTTGCCCCATTACGCTAATGGTAGCATCGGTGTAAACTGATTTTATCTGGGCCAATTTGTCTTTCCCGCCAATGGCGTCAACATATTTGCCGATAATGTCGTCGGCCGTTTGCGCTTTTGCCGCGAAGCTTAAGGATATAGCTGTCAACAGCAAAAGATAAATTTTTGTGGCTTTCATAAAGTTTGTTTTAGGTTCTCAAATATTGGTTTGGGTTTAGACATTGGTTTGTTACTCAATGTTACTGAATACCAGGCAATAAAATCAAAATATTTTTACTTCTGTTTTAGCAACGGAGTTTGCCTGCGGCGCGGATCATATCGACCTGATCTCCTCCTGTACCTTCTTAGGCAGGCTTTTAAATACAAGCTCGTAAGAGTGGTCGATCATCTCCAAGATTTGTTTGCGACTTAAGCTGCCGTTTGTGTGCACGGTGTTCCAGTGCTTTTTGTTCATGTGGTAACCGGGCCGAACTTCGGAAAAGCGTTCGCGCAGCTCGGCGGCGCGTTCCGGGTCGCATTTGACATTGAACTGCGTTCCCGTCGAAATACTGGTAAGCAGGAAAAGTTTGTCGCCGACACGAAATACCAGGGTGTCCTCGCCAAAGGGAAGGTCTTCGGTTACACCCGGTTTAGCCAGGCAGTAATCGCGTATTTCTTCGATGCTCACGGTTTAGAAGCGCCTGATAAGTTTATTGTATGAAGTGATGTTGCCGAAACTGAATTTAACCGTCGCCACAAATTGCCGGTATTGGTTGGTAGCGTTGTTTTTGAATTTGTTCGACGGGTCGTCGTAGCCATCCAGGCCTTCGCCGAACACCAGATTGTGCGTGTAGCCGAGGTCGATAGCGATATAAGGTTCCTCGTAACCGTTGTATATCTTAAACTCATATCCAAACCTGAGCGGAATGGTGAAGTTAATGCTGCTGTTATTGCCCGGGAAGACATAATCTGGGGATCCGTCGTTCGGTAACCCGTTTTCGCCATAATATATATTGGTACGCTGTACGGTATTGCTGTTGAATATAATACCACCGCCACTGCCGATATAGAAGTTTTTTATGATATTCAGAAAGCCACTTTCCGAATAATCAATGGCCTCGCCGAGCATAAAATCGCCGTGCACGATCAATCCTTCGAAATGATTGGCATACTGGCGGCCATACCTGTCAAGATTGGGCGTAAGACCGCCGCCGGACAGGTTGCCGAACTGCAGTTCGGCGGTAATTGGAATGTAAGGGCTGTAGTTATAAATGAAATTAATGCTTGCCGCCGGGTGATCGAATTGTTTTTGAATATTGGTGTAACCCCGCATGTAGCTCACGTCCAGGCCGATAGCGAATTCCTTATAGTTATAGCCGAGCTGGGCCTTCGAAGTGATAGCGGCAAGAGTAAAAACAAAAAATAGTAAGAGTCTTTTCAATGTGTAATTTTAGATTGCAAAACGGCTAAAACAAAAACCTTGTCCCAAAAATATAATTTATACCGATATAAACGCTTTTATGAATTTAAATTCAATGTTAAAATTTACTGTTACAGAGCGTTTTTTACGCTATGTAGCTATTGATACGCAATCTGACCCCAGCTCAGATACTTGCCCATCTACCGGGAAACAAAAGAATCTCGGCAGGTTACTTGTAAACGAATTAATTGCATTAGGGTTACAGGATGCGCATATGGATCAGTACGGTTATGTGTATGCAACCGTACCCGCGAACAGCGAAAAAGAAAATGTCCCAGTAATTTGCTTTTGCTCGCACATGGACACGTCGCCCGACTGCAGCGGCCAAAACGTGGTGCCGGTCATTCATCGAAATTACGATGGGCGTGACATTGTTCTGCCTGACGATGCCACGCAGGTTATCAGGATGGCCGACCACCCCGATTTAAAAAACCAGGTCGGCAACGATATCGTTACCGCGAGCGGGGCCACATTGCTCGGAGCGGATAACAAAGCGGGTTTGGCCGAGATTGTGGATGCCTGTTATCAACTGATGGTTCACCCGGAAATTAAGCACGGCGCGATCAGGATACTTTTTACGCCCGACGAAGAAATAGGCCGTGGTGTCGACAAGGTGGATATTGACAAGCTCGGCGCTTTTGCCGGTTACACGATCGACGGGGAAAGCGCGGGAAATATGGAAAACGAAACTTTTTCAGCCGATGGCGCAAAGCTGACCATACACGGCGTAAGCACCCATCCCGGTTTTGCGAAGGGTAAAATGGAAAGCGCTATCAAAATAGCCGGGCACATTATAGCCGCGTTGCCGCATGACTTGTCGCCTGAAATGACGGAAGGGAAACATGGTTTTATCCATCCCGTAAATGTGCAGGGCCATGTTGAGACTGCCGTGATTGATTTCATTCTCAGGGATTTTGATGAACATAAGCTGGAAGAGTATGCGGAGATCATCCGTGAAACGGCCGATGCGGTGATGGCCCGATTCCCGGCAAGCACGTACGAACTGGAGGTAAAACCCCAGTACCGCAACATGAAAAAGATGCTCGATAAGCATCCGCAAATAGTTGAATACGGCATGGAGGCGATCAAACGGGCCGGGCTTGACGCCAGGTTATGCAGCATTCGCGGCGGCACGGACGGCTCGCGGCTTTCATTTATGGGCTTACCTTGCCCCAATATTTTTGCCGGCGAACATGCTTTCCACAGTAAGCAGGAATGGGTGTCGGTGCAGGATATGCAAAAAGCAGTGGAAACGATATTGCATTTGTGTGCCATCTGGGAGGAAAAGGCCTGAAGAACGGGCTTTATGCAGAGGCACTCATAAAATGTAGAATTTGGGCGCACTGAATAAAAAAAAATAGAAAATATGGCAGAATCATTGTCACAAAACGCCAATACTTCGCAAACATGTCTTTTATGCCGATATTCACTCGGTTTCCTGGGTTATACATCCGTCTGATGCTGCGCAGGGCCATAAAATGCATCATGGTGATAAAAAGCAAGTAGGCAACGCATTGAAAAAAAGCTTCGGGCGGTATCAGGAAGTTTATTTTAAAAAGACCTACATGGAAAAAAACGACAATCACGAGAAATACGACAAAGCCAATTACCGCTTGCTTACCAATCCAGCCCTTCTTATGTAATAATGAAAAAAGAATAAAATCGGCGCAGCCGAAAAACAGAATATAAAATATTACTAATAAGATGATCATGAAATATGTTTAGGCATTCAGGTCAAATATAAACACATATTTTAAAAAGCCCAGTACTCACGTTTCGGAGTGACTCAGCATGACACCCTATCTTATCTTTCCGACTTATGCGG
>JAFDZK010000240.1 GCA_018267005.1 Bacteroidota bacterium | reverse complement strand
GAACTTGGTAGTAGTGATATCCTTTACCAATGTAGATGCATCCTGCAGTGAGTATGCCTTATTTACCTCAATTTTGGAGAGTGCCGCTTTTTGATTTTTTGTTAATCTTGCCACTGTCTTAAACTGATTATTATAAATTAATTGTTCCAGGGAGCTGTACCTGATACAGTGATCCCCATACTGCGGGCAGTACCTGCAACCATTTTCATGGCCGATTCTACTGTGAACGCATTTAAGTCGGTCATTTTATCTTTAGCTATCGCTTCAACCTGGCCCCAGTTTACACTGGCTACCTTTTTACGGTTTGGCTCGGCCGACCCGCTTTTGATACCCGAGGCTTCCATCAACTGGATTGCCACTGGCGGAGTTTTGATGATAAAATCAAACGACTTGTCTGTGTAAACAGTAATAACCACAGGTAACACTTTGCCAGGACGATCCTGGGTACGTGCATTGAACTGCTTGCAAAATTCCATGATGTTCACACCTTTCGCACCCAATGCAGGGCCGATCGGTGGCGATGGATTTGCAGCGCCGCCTTTTACTTGTAGTTTTACTAACGCACCGACTTCTTTTGCCATTTTAATTTAATTTGTTAATTACTCAATGTTAGTAAGTGGAAGCTATGTAACATTTGCTCTTTAAATGTGAGATTTGAGACCTGAGATTTGACATTGCCTCGCTCATTGCCCCCTCGCACTTATCTATTTTTATATCTTACAATTTGAAATCTGATATGAGTCTTATATCTCATATCTACATCTCAAACCTATTCTTTCTCAACCTGCATATAATTCAATTCAAGCGGCGTGCGGCGGCCAAATATCTTTACCATTACTTTCAGTTTCTTCTTTTCCTCGTTCACTTCTTCTATCACACCGCTGAAGCCGTTAAACGGACCGTCCATTACCTTCACGCTCTCGCCTACATAATACGGAACGTTCATGGTTTCGCCGGCAGCGCTCATTTCGTCAACCTTGCCCAATATGCGGTTCACTTCGCTCTGGCGCAGCGGTTGTGCATTGCCGGCTTTATCGCCCAGGAAACCGATAACGCTGTTCACATTCTTAATAACGTGTTCAAGCTCACCGTCAAGCGCGGCCTCGATCAATACATACCCGGGAAAAAAGTTGCGCTCTTTTGCGATCTTTTTCCCGTCACGCATCTGGTAGTATTTTTCTGTCGGGATCAATACCTGCGGAACCAGGTGGCTGATGCCTAAACGGTTTATCTCCGCATCGATATATTGCTTAACCTTTTTTTCTTTCCCGCTGATAGCCCGCACCACATACCATTTCAATTGATCACTCATCTTTCGTACTGATTAGGTTAATGACATATAAAACTTATCCAGCACAAAATGTATGATCTGGTCCATGCCAAATATCAGCAGGGCAATAATGATCGAAGCGACCAATACCAGTACTGCGCTGCTTTGCAGTTCGCGCCAGGTTGGCCACGTAACCTTCTGGGTCAGCTCGATGTACGACTCTTTAATATACTCTGTTATTGCAGCCATTTTTATATTATCATCTCCTATTTACGCACGGGTACAAGGATTCGAACCCTGATCAAAGGTTTTGGAGACCTCTATTCTACCATTGAACTATACCCGTATACCGCAATCCTTGTGGGACTTTATTGTTTACATTTTATAGTAACAAAGTACTTAGGCTTAAAACCCAAGTACTTTGTGTATAATTAACCTACCCATATGTTCCGCCAGCCGGCGGACAAGGAGGCTTATTTCAGGATTTCGGTTACCTGACCTGCGCCTACGGTACGGCCACCTTCGCGGATAGCGAAACGAAGACCTTTTTCCATTGCGATAGCGTTGATCAGCTTTACAGTGATGGTAACGTTATCACCAGGCATAACCATTTCAACACCTTCTGCCAAACCGATCTCGCCGGTTACGTCAGTGGTACGGAAATAGAATTGCGGACGGTATTTATTGAAGAACGGAGTGTGACGGCCGCCTTCAGCTTTTGACAATACGTAAACCTCGGCCTTGAATTCAGTGTGCGGAGTTACCGAACCCGGTTTGCAGATAACCATTCCACGACGGATATCGGTTTTCTCGATACCACGCAGCAACAGACCTACGTTGTCACCTGCTTCGCCGCGATCAAGGATCTTGCGGAACATTTCAACACCGGTTACAGTCGACTTCAGGTTGTCGGCACCCATACCCAGGATGTCAACAGCGTCGCCTGAGTTGATCACGCCACGCTCGATACGGCCGGTAGCAACGGTACCACGACCAGTGATCGAAAATACGTCTTCAACAGGCATAAGGAACGGAAGGTCGGTCAGACGCGGAGGGATAGGAATGTAGGAATCTACAGCATCCATCAGCTCCATGATCTTCGGAACCCATTTAGCGTCTCCGTTCAGACCGCCCAGCGCCGAACCCTGGATAACAGGGATAGAATCGCCAGGATATTCGTAGAAGCTTAACAATTCGCGGATCTCCATCTCAACAAGCTCCAACAGCTCAGGATCATCCACCATGTCAACTTTGTTCATAAAAACAACAAGCGCAGGTACACCGACCTGGCGTGCAAGCAGGATGTGCTCGCGGGTTTGCGGCATAGGACCATCAGTAGCAGCAACTACGATAATAGCACCGTCCATCTGGGCAGCACCGGTAACCATGTTCTTCACATAGTCGGCGTGTCCGGGACAGTCAACGTGTGCGTAGTGACGGTTCGCTGTTGAATATTCAACGTGCGCAGTGTTAATGGTAATACCGCGCTCTTTTTCTTCAGGAGCAGAGTCGATCGAATCGAAAGAACGAGCTTCAGATAAACCTTTGTCAGACAATACCTTAGTAATAGCTGCGGTAAGGGTTGTTTTACCGTGGTCAACGTGACCGATGGTACCGATATTCAAGTGCGGCTTACTGCGGTCAAATTTTTCTTTTGCCATGATTTATTTAAATTTTGTAGGTTAATTTTATTTTTAATTGTCATTTTTTACACGCCGAGCCAATGATGGGATTTGAACCCATGGCCTCTTCCTTACCAAGGAAGTGCTCTACCCCTGAGCTACATCGGCTGATATTTTGTTTGCAGTTACCAGTTTTCAGTCAGCAGTTATTTGACTGCCTACTGCTAACTGCCCAGTGCCAACTGCCCTTGAGCGGAAGACGAGGTTCGAACTCGCGACCTATAGCTTGGAAGGCTATCGCTCTACCAACTGAGCTACTTCCGCATGTTTAATTACTGAGTTAATGAATTATTGAATCGGCTATACGCAGTCATTCAATTAATTCAACCTTCCAATAATTAACCGGTGGGGAGAGGAGGATTCGAACCTCCGAAGTCGTAAGACAGCAGATTTACAGTCTGATCCATTTGGCCGCTCTGGAATCTCCCCATGTTGATTTCTGATTTCGAATTTGGAATTTCGGATTTAAAAATTCGAAATTAAACGTTCGACATTCAAAATAACAGAGCCTCCTATCGGGATCGAACCAATGACCTACTGATTACAAGTCAGTTGCTCTACCAGCTGAGCTAAGGAGGCTTATATTTAGCTTGCAGCGTTCAGTTTATGGCCGGCAGCTTTTCCGACTGCCAACTAATAACTACACACTGCTTACCTCTTCAATACCGCCATCAAATAAGCTGATCGCCGGATTTTTTTCGGTTAAATTATATAAGTTGTTTCTATATTTTAAAGAACTACCCTTTTCTGCGTCAGAACCGCATAAGCATACCTTTCCGAAAGGGACTGCAAATTTACACAATTTTATGCCCGGACAAAATAATTTTTACAAAAAAAATCGGCGGAGCAAAAACCCCGCCGACCGATGCATTTTTAGCTGCCCGGCTTAGTTAATATTCGTCATTTGTTGCCATTTGAACGGCTTTTTTTGCAGCCTCGGCAGCTATGGCGTTCTTCTGTTTATGTTTTTCGATCTGCTTGCGGAGGCACTCGATCGCCAGGTCGGTGGCTTCTTCGAATGTTTTGCACTGTTCCTTTGCGAACAATTGGTTGCCCGGCAACGTCAGTTTTATTTCCGTTATCTTATTGGCTACATCTTCCACGTTTTCTAATCGTAAATAAACCTCGCCGCTTACTATCCGATCATAATACTGATCGAGTTTGTCGGCCTTTTTCTGAATAAAATCCAATAGTTTTTTGTCTGCGTTAAAACGGATGGACTGAACTGTGATCTTCATATTACCTCCTTGTAAAAATTTAAGCCTTTGGATGGGCTTGTTTATAAATAGACTTTAATCTCTCAACTGAATTGTGCGTATAAACCTGTGTAGCGCTCAGGTTGGCATGCCCCAAGAGTTCCTTGATCGCATTGAGGTCGGCGCCGCGGTTTAAAAGACTTGTTGCAAAGGTGTGCCGCAGTACGTGCGGGCTTTTTTTATCCTGGGTTGATATGTGAGAAAGATACCTCTGCACTAGTAAATAGATGAACTTCGGATATGCCTCGGTCCCTTTGTTTGTAACGATTAAAGTTAAAGAATTGTTATCAAAATTTTCACTTTTCTTCAACTGCAGATATTTTTCGAGCAGTTGCTTCAATTCGTGGTTTACCGGCACAATTCGCTCTTTATTACGCTTGCCCAAAACTTTGATGGTATTGTCGTAAAGATTAACGTCACCTTCCTTCAAACCAACAAGCTCGGCCAAACGGATGCCCGTGCCGAACAGGATCTCGACTACCAGTTTATCGCGCGTGCCGGCAAAATCGTCGGAAAATAGTCCGGTATCGTTCAGCATGGCGCTTAGCTTTTCATCCTCGACCACAACCGGTAAATGCTTTACTGTTTTGGGCGACTGGATCTTTGAAGCCGGATTGGTGGTTATGGCACCCTCGCGAAGCAGGAACTTAAAATATTTGCGCAGGGTGGCGATCTTGCGGTTAACGGAACGCGCGGTTAAGTCTTCCATCAAATGCACCATCCAACTGCGGATATGCTGGTAGGTAATTGCCGCCGGATCGTCCGGGGATATTTCAAACTGGTTTAGAAATGTGAAGAATTGTTCGAGGTCTGACTGGTATGCGGAAACCGTGTGCGGCGAGTATCTTTTTTCGTATTGAATATAGTGTATAAACCGCTCTAAAAACATAAAACTACTTGCACATACGGAGAATTGAATGTACAAATAGTTTTATTATATAATCAAAGAAAATGTTAAATTCTTTTTAACAGCAATTAAACAGTTTCCTGGTTGAGACCTTGCTTATAGATGGCGTGTTTCACCACGTTGCGGCGGGTAACAGATTTCTTTTCGAAAGCCTGGCGGCTGCGAAGCTCGCGCAAAACACCTGTCTTCTCAAACTTTTTCTTGAAGCGTTTCAGCGCTTTATCCAATGATTCGCCGTCTTTTACGTTGATAATGATCATAGTTTCCCTGTATACCTCCTTTCGTGGGACGACAAAGCTAGACTATTTGTACGGAAAATGCAAATAGTGATTGGAAATTAGTTGATTAAGTTGATTGAGTTAAGTGGTTAATTGAGTTTATATATTTGATAAAACTTAATTCTACATGGAGATCGGCGATTTTTCATTTCATGATGCCACTATTTTAGAAGTTCGGGAATATCCGGAACACCAAAGGTTAGAAATCTTCGTAAACTTTCCTGTGGACTGGTATAATAATAAATATGAGTTTAGAAAAATGGTTTTTACTGATGTGAGCTATTACCAAGTCAGCGGGTTCCCGTTTGCAGGAAAACCTGCAATTCTTGAAATACATGAATTGAATGATAGTAATGGTAAAAAAATAGAAGTTGCTACGAATGCTGGTAAAAGAGTAATCGGGTATGGTAATTTCGAATTGACAACTTAATCAACTCAATCCAACTTCATCAACCCAATCAACTAAAAATTAGTCCCCTTCAAAGCTTCCCTCGCTATCACGATCTTCTGTATCTCCGAAGTCCCCTCGCCTATGGTGCATAGCTTGGCATCACGATAGAATTTTTCAACCGGGAAATCTTTGGTATAGCCGTACCCGCCGAAGATCTGCACGGCATCGGTGGCTACTTTGACAGCGACCTCTGATGCATAATACTTAGCCATGGCGGCCTGTTTGGTTACCGGCAACCCTTTGTTCTTCAGGTCGCAGGCCTGCATTAAAAGTAATTCGGCAGCTTCTATTTCGGTGGCCATGTCCGCGAGTTTGAACGATATACCCTGGAAGTTGGCTATCGGCTGGCCGAACTGGTGACGCTCTTTGGCATAAGCCACCGCCGCGTTATAGGCCCCTTTGGCTATGCCTAACGATAGCGCCGCAATAGATATACGACCTCCATCCAATACTTTCATGGCCTGTTTAAAACCTTCGCCTTCGTTGCCCAAAAGGTTTTTCTTCGGTACCCGGCAATTGTCAAATATCATCTCAGCAGTTTCGGATGCGCGCATACCGAGCTTGTTCTCCTTCTTCCCGGCCATAAAACCCGGTGTACCGCGCTCGACAACCAGCGTCGAAATACCTTGGGATGTACCCTTTTCGCCTGTGCGGACCATTACCACGCCAATGTCACCTGTTTTGCCATGTGTTATCCAGTTCTTGGCCCCGTTAATAACATAATGGTCGCCATCCAAAACGGCGGTAGTATTCATGCGCATGGCGTCCGAACCGGTATTGGCCTCGGTCAGCCCCCAGGCGCCTAAGTACTCCAGGCTTGCCAATTTTGGCAGCCATTTGTGTTTCTGCTCTTCGTTACCAAAAGCAAGAATATGCCCTGTACACAGCGAGTTATGCGCCGCGACCGATAACCCTATCGATCCGCACACTTTGGCAACCTCCTGGATAACCGTCACATATTCAAAATAACCAAAGCCCGAACCGCCGTATTCTTCCGGGACGACCACGCTCATCATGCCCAGTTCCGCTAATTGTTTGAATATCTCGCGGGGGAAATGCTGTGCCTCGTCCCACTCCATTACATGCGGGCGGATATGCTTTTCGGCGAACTCACGCGCCATTTGCTGCACCATTTGCTGGTTCTCTGAAACAGAAAAGTCGAAGCCGGTTATGTTGTCGGTTGTGTCCATTTTAATACTTTGCGCTGCAATATAACTAAAAAACAATTACTATGCATGCATAGTA
>JAFDZK010000023.1 GCA_018267005.1 Bacteroidota bacterium | reverse complement strand
GTGCTTGACTTGTGCAAAAAGAACCAAATCCCGGTGCAGGTAAGCATGGGAGGGGGGTACTCGGCCGACATCAGGGATATTGTGGAAGCGCATTGCAATACTTATCGATTAGCGCACGATCTGTATTTTTGACGGTCATTCGTGCGATATAATTGGCTGCAGTTTAAAGCGATGCTTCCTGCTGATAACCTGGAAACGCACGAACAAGAGGAGGGAGGCTGTCATCAAGCCCAACACCAAGCCGTACCATACGCCTGTAACTCCCAGCCCAAACCGGATTCCCAATAAATAACCGACCGGTAATCCGATGATCCAATAAGCGATCAGCGTAATGATAGTTGGCACGTTAACATCGCCCATGCCGCGCAAAACGCCCAGGCCTACAACCTGCGTTCCATCGAATAACTGGAATATAGCCGCAATTATAAGTAATTGGGCTGCAATAAATATCACCGAACTATCTGAAGTGTACATCCAAGGTAAAATGTGATTGCCAAAAGTAAAAACCAAAGCGGTGAAGGACATGAAAATAATCACAATATGATAATTGGATATGGCCGATAACCGAAGATCGAGATGTCGTTCTGCTCCATAGAAGTTGCCCGATTTGATCGCTGCCGCTGCTGATACGCCACTTGCTGCCATATAGGTCAACGCTGCCATATTTATCGCGATCTGGTGTGCCGCCTGGGCGGTGTAGCTGATCCAGCCGATCATAATAGCTGCGCCGCTGAAAGCGCTTACCTCGAAAATGTATTGCAAGGCTACCGGCGCACCAATCTTCAATATTTTCATCCGTCTGACACGGTCTATATTTTTCATTGAAAAACCTTTCAGATAGGGCCCGAAGTTTTTCGAACGAAAAACATAAAAGCCCATCACCAGTGCCATACTGCAACGGTCGATCAATGTACTATAACCAACGCCTTTGATGCCCATTGGAGCGATACCAAACAAGCCTTTCACAAAGATAATCCCCAGGCAAACATTTAAGATATTACCCCAAATCGATATTAGCATGGCTTGTTTGGTAAAGCCCAAACCTTCGGCAAACTGCTTAAACGTATTAAAGATCATAAGAGGAACCAGGGATATGCCCATGAGGAATAAGTAAGGCCGGGCTTGCGTTACCACCTCGGCGGCTTGGTCCAGGTGACCGACAAGCATCATCATCCCAAAGCTGATCAGGATAAACAGGCCAATGCCGGTAATGCCGTTAATGAGCAAGCTGTTTGAGAGTAACTTGCCACACTCCTGGTATTCGTTACGACCGTTATGCTGAGCGATCAGCGGGGTAATACCATAGGAGATACCGAGCGCTATTACCAGCCCGATCACAAAAATGCTGTTAACCAGTGACACTGCTGCCAGCGAAACGGTACCCGCAAAATGCCCAATAATGATGCTATCGGATGTTTGCACCAGGGTATGCCCAAGCTGCGAAATGACTACCGGGATGGCTAAGCGCAGGCTATCGCCATAATACGGTTTATATTTTTGATACAAAGTTTTCATTGGAAGCTTAAAGCAAAAAGCTGAAAGACCAAAGCTTTTAAATAAAGGCAAAGCTCTAAAATTTTCCTAAAAGACGCTTCCGCTTTATACTTCTGCATTTAGCTATGCAGCGGTATAATATTCTTCCTTTTCGGTGGTATGGACGCGGATGACACCTGATAACACCATATTGACGATGATGCGTTGTGCATTGCGGCGGCTCAGCTTTTGCAGCATACAGTATTCCTTTACATTAATGCGTTCCATTTTCTGCAGGTATTCAAGCAGTGCCTTCTCACTGGCCGAATATTCGATCAGTACGCCTTTGTCGTCTGTGGAGTGCTTCAGTACATCGACCACGATCTTGCTGGCCAGTACGCTTTTGTCTTTAACCCGCACATAAACCCACCATTTGCCATCCTCGGCCAGGCCGTAGTGCGGCTTGCTGTCGCTTTCGGGAATTTCGACCGTAAGCACCAGTTTGTCATCCACGTAAACTTCTTCAAATTTGGGCTCGATCGCAGGCCTGATAAAAAATTGCGCCGCTTTCGTGATCATATAGCGTTCCTCATCCTCGGATTTTACGCCTTTGATGCTGCCGTCGTCGGCGACTCCGATCAGCAGCCGGCCACCTTTGTTGTTGGCAAACGCCGTCATTGTCCGGGCTATTTTTTCGCAACTGGTAATGGTTTTTTTAAAGTCCAGCGTTACGCCTTCGCCTTCGAAGATCAACTTTTTAATATCGCCCGCTCTCATCGTCATTATTTTTTATAAGGTGTATAGATCTCCATCCATCTGTCGGGCTTGCTCAGCGGAACAAAGCCGAATTGTTCGTAAAGGCCGTGCGCATCAAGTGTGGCGAGCGACCATCTGCGTAATCCCTGCAAATCCGGATGCTGTATTATAGTTTGTATCAGCCACTTGGATAATCCGATCCCGCGATGCTCCGTTACTACGAAAACGTCACAAATATAGGCAAAAGTGGCCTTGTCGGTTACTACGCGCGTAAAGCCTGCCAGTTCGCCGCCTTTTAAAATGACGAAACACATCGAGTTTTCAATAGCTTTTCTCAGCCTTTCGGCAGTAATTCCACTTGCCCAGTACGATTCATTTTCCAGAAAATGATAAATCCGGTCAAAATCTATCAGGCTTTTATCGGTTGATATTTTATATCCTTTTTGAAGGAATGCGTTGTCATTCATTACAGTTTTTGTCATATCGATACGGCGGTTTTTGTTTCGTCTGGTCTTAAATTACGAACGTATATTTCACATTTCAGTTCAGCGCACAATTCGCCGCCGCGGCCATACATGGTAATGGGATGAAATTTGACGTATTTCTCGCCCTTATTCAATGTTTCTTCGGCTTCTCGCATATCAGCCCCGGTAAGCTTTATTGTAAAAAAGATATCGTTGCGGCCCGGCTTAAGATACTGTATTTCGGCGGCTTTCATCCATACGCGCACACGATAACCCTTATGCGTAAGGTATTGGTGAAATATTAAAGGATAAAACGGATCTGCTGCCGAGAAAATAGTGCCGCCAAAAATCGAGTTGTTATAATTATTATTGATCAGGCTTTTATTGATCTTAACTTTTACGCCAGTAAAATCTTTGTCGATGCTGACTACCCAGATGCGCTGAAAAAAAAGCGGAGGATAAAATCGCAGCGCCCATTTCAATACATTAGCGGATACCAGCATGATGGTTAAATATCAGAAATTTACGAAGAAGCTTCGGCAAAAAGAATTCAACAATTAAGCCGTTTGTAAACAATTTGATCGGTGAATCAATTCGATAATTAATTTCTCATAATTAATATTATGTTAAGTAAGATTCGCAGTTTAAAAGCCTACTGAATGCAGGCCTTTAAATTCCACGCTCCTGCTATTATTTCAGTGCGTCAATTTTCTTTTGTGTTGCATTGGCATTATCGGCATCCTTCACACCTAAATAGTACGACTTAAGATTAGTCAGCGCGTCTACGGATTTTGGATTCAGGTCAACAGCTTTCAATACATAAGGTTTTGCAACTGCAAACTGGTTCGCCGATTTTGACATCGCGTCGTTATAAGCTTTCGTCATATTCACCGGGATTTGCTGAGCTGCATTGTAAGTGTATATAGCCGGCGCTTCCGACACATAGCCCAGGTTAAGGGTGGCTTCGAAATAGCTTGGATCTATTGCAACGGCTTTCTTGTAATATTCGGCCGCTTTACCGTAGTTATCGTCCATTGACTGTTCCAACTGTTGTACCTTCGGGTCCGTCATAGGGTTGGCATTGGGTTTTGCCTTCACAGTAGTCTTCAGCAATTTTTTCAGGTTTGCATCCTGGGCCTCGGCGATCTGCGAGTAAGTTAAGCCGGCATAATAATAAAGCGTTTTATTATTGGGATCATTTTTTATCGCCGCGTCGATTTTGCTGATCAGATCGCTTTGCTGCCCGGCCTGCAGGCTCACTTCAATTTCCTCTTTGCGTAAAGTGGGGTCGTTGGGGAATTTCGCCACCGCTTCTGATGCGGCTTTTACCGCGCCGGCTGTATCCTTATTCATCAAGTACACAGTCGGCAGGTCCTGGTAAATTTTCCCGGCGCCTTTATAGTTGGGTATTTCAACCAGGTGATTGTAATTTTTTAAGGCGTTAGGATAATCTTTGGCATTATACGCCGACACGCCGGTATACAAAACAATGGTGGTATCGTCTGGCAATATCTGCCGCGCCGCGTCAAAAGCCATGTATGCACTATGGTAATCTTTCGCCTGATATGCTTTTACGCCCTTGTTTAATTGTAATTGTGCAAGCTCGCCTTTGGCATGTTCAATATATTTGCTGTATTCATTCTTGGTATCAAGTTCCTTGGCCTTTTTTACCGCATCCAATGCTGTTGCTATTTCTGTGGCCTGTGTTCCCGTGCTATCCTGTAAAGCCAGCGATGCGTAAATTGCCGCCTTTAAAGCTACGGTTTGAGGAAGGTTGGCCGTTTTCTCGTTGGTCGAAGCTTTATCTATCGAAGTTTTGGCGTTCATAAGCGAAGGCATAGCCAGCTTAATATTAGCCCCTTCTATCCCGGCAAATTTTTGATATTCTTCGTCTGCATTTTTAAGCTCGCCTTTTTGTGCAAACACACTCAGGGACATCAATCCCAGTAATGCTGTCGTCAAAAGTCTGATTTTCATGTTTTATTGGTTGGTTAATAATTTAAGTTTTTCACTTATGCGGTCAACCTGGTCTTTATCGCCGGTTTTGGCATAAACCATTTGAAGCACCTGCAGGCACTTGACATCGCTGGGCGACATCTCGCTGGCTTTTTCAAGCCACTGCCCTGCCCTTGCCAGGTCGTCTTTGCTATCGCTCCCATGCTTCAGCAAACCTTGCCTAAGGTAAAGTAAGCCAAGGTTATAAACGGGGTCGTAGCTGGTGCTGTTCAGTTCAATTGCGTGTAAATATAACGATTCCGCTTTATCAAATTCATTCAAATGATCATAGCAATTTGCGGCGATAAAGTTAACCTGCGCATTGTTCCCATTCTCATCCAGCAGTTGGGGCAACAACGGCTCCAGCTCCCGGTAGTCTTTGCGGTTATTGTAGATATTCGCCTCCGAGAGCAGCAGGAATTTGTCGTCGGGCATATGCTTTCTGCCTCTTTTCAATAGCTGAAGCGCCCTGGATGTGTCGCCGATGGCTTTATATGTATTGGACGCCGCCTCAATATATTCGGCCGTTGTACTATCCTTTTTCAGCAGGTCCGAATAGTATTTTGCGCCCTCCAACAGGTTGCCGAGCTTATTATTAGCATACGCGATGTACGCATTCAACTGGTTAAAACCGGGTGCGTAAGCCTGCGCCTTCTTGAAAACACGTATCGCATTGTTATAATCCGACACTGCCATATATTTGAAACCATCGCGCACATAAACATTGGCAAGGCACTTATGGGCATAATCCATTTCGGCCTGGTAGCGGTATATCTTATGGCTCGCCGACAGCTCGTCTACCAGTTTGCAAACCTGCGGAAAAAAATTAGCAGGCTCTTTTAGTTTGTTTAACGAATCTATGTAAACGATACTTGAATAGACAACGGCTTTGTAAACGTTTTTTTCCAGGTCAGCCGAATCGGCTTTTGTTTTGATCAGGCTGTCTACAGATTTTTTGGCGCTTGCCAGATATTTGAGATCCTTTTTCTGCTTGTAAAACGCAAGGTTATTAACTACACTCTTAAACACTTCGGTTTGCCCGAAGGAAACCGAAGTGCTTAACAAGCAAATGATCAATGGCAATAATAATTTACGGCCAGTCATACAGTTTTATTCTGTTTCGTCGCCGGCAGGGGTTCCGGCATCCGGTGTTTCAGGAGTTTCTCCGTTATTATCTTCCTCTTCCGATTCATCGTGTTCGATCTTCGCTACTGAAGCGATCTCATCATTTTCTTTCAGAGTAATGAGCCTTACTCCTTGTGTGGCTCGTCCCATGGTCCTCAATTCGCTTACGGCTATACGGATAATGATGCCCGACTTGTTAATGATCATCAGATCATCCTTATCAGTAACATCTTTTATGGCAACAAGTTTGCCTGTCTTATCAGTAATATTAAGCGTCTTAACACCTTTACCCCCACGATTAGTAACGCGGTAATCGTCGATGTCGGTACGTTTGCCATAACCTTTCTCGGATACCACGAGTACAGTTGTTTCCGGATTGTCAATGGCGATCATGCCTACGACCTCATCATTGTCGTCCTCAAGGGTTATCCCGCGAACGCCTGTAGCGGTGCGGCCCATCGGCCTTACAGTCGATTCATTAAAGCGTATCGCTCTGCCCGACTTCAATGCCATCACGACCTCGCTGCTTCCGCTGGTCAGGCTTGCTTCAAGCAAGGTATCGCCTTCGTTGATATTAATGGCGTTGATGCCGTTGGCGCGAGGGCGTGAGTAAGCCTCGAGTGAAGTCTTTTTGATGGTACCTTTTTTGGTACACATGATAATAAAGTTATTATCCAGGTATTCCTGGTCCTTCAGCGTTATGAGCTTGATATAGGCTTTTATCTTTTCCTCCTTGGGGATATTGATAATGTTCTGTATCGCCCGGCCTTTTGAAGTACGCGTTCCTTCGGGTATCTCGAACACCCGGAGCCAGAAACAGCGACCCGCTTCCGTAAAGAACAGCATATAGTTATGGTTCGACGCTACTAACAAGTGCTCTATAAAATCTTCATCGCGGCTGTTGCTACCCAGGGCGCCCTTGCCGCCCCTACCCTGCCGGCGGTACTCGGTAAGCGGCGTACGTTTGATATAACCCTCATGAGAAATCGTGATTACCACGTCCTCGTCCTCGATAAAGTCCTCCGTCTGCATTTCTGCTGAAGAGTAAACGATTTCTGTCTTGCGCTCGTCGCCGTATTTATCCCTTATTTCGGTGAGTTCGTCCTTAATGATCTTCATCCGCAGGCCTTCATCCGCCAAAACCGACCTCAAGTATTCTATCTGCTTCATCAGTTCGGCGTATTCGTCCTTTATCTTGTCGCGTTCCAGTCCGGTCAGCCTCCGCAAGGTCATATCGAGGATAGCGCGGGCCTGTATTTCGCTCAGGCCGAAACGTTCCATTAAGCCATCGCGGGCCTCTTCAGGCGTGTTCGAGCTTCTTATCAGTTGAATTACTTCATCCAGGTGATCAAGAGCAATTAATAAGCCCTCCAATATATGCGCACGTTTTTCAGCCTCTGCCAGTTCGAATTTAGTGCGGCGGATAACCACCTCGTGGCGGTGCTCCACAAAATGATGGATAAGGTCCCGCAGGTTCAGCAGCATCGGCCGGCCATGCACCAACGCAATATTATTAACGCTGAACGACGTTTGCAGCGCGGTATACTTGAATAAATTATTAAGTACGATAGCCGCGTTCGCATCGCGTTTGATCTCATAAACGATCCGGATACCTTCACGGTTCGATTCGTCGCGAATAGCCGAAATGCCTTCTATCTTCTTTTCTTCGACAAGTTCGGCCGTCCGTTCGATCATCTGCGATTTGTTTATCTGGTATGGAACTTCGGTTACGATTATACGTTCACGGTCATTGCCAAAAGTCTCGATCTCTGCCCTAGCGCGCATGACCACCCTGCCCCTGCCGGTTTCCAAAGCATCACGTACGCCTTCCATGCCGTATATGATGCCGCCGGTGGGAAAATCGGGCCCTTTCACGTGCTTCATCAATTCGCCGACCTCGATATCCCGGTTATCTATGAGCGCCAGCGTGGCATCGATCACTTCGGTCAGGTTGTGCGGGGCCATGTTGGTGGCCATACCTACTGCGATACCCGAAGCGCCGTTTACCAGCAGGTTAGGTATTTTGGCAGGCAACACGGTCGGTTCTTCCAGCGAGTCGTCGAAGTTTAGCTGGTAATCAATGGTGTCCTTGTTGATATCGGCCAACATTTCCTCGGCTATCTTCTGCAGCCTTGCCTCGGTGTAACGCATTGCCGCCGGTTCGTCGCCGTCTATCGAGCCGTAGTTACCCTGCCCTTCCACGAAAGGATAGCGCAGGCTCCATTCCTGCGCCATACGTACCATGGCATCGTATACGGATGTATCGCCATGCGGGTGATATTTACCCAGCACCTCGCCGACGATACGGGCCGATTTTTTGTAGGGTTTATTGTTGTTCAGGCCAAGGTCGAGCATGCCATACAACACGCGCCTGTGAACGGGTTTTAAACCGTCGCGCACATCGGGCAGCGCCCTGGATACGATAACCGACATTGAATAATCAATGTAAGCTGATCGCATTTCTTCATCAATATTTATCGGAATTATTCTGTCTTCTGGTGGTAGATTGCCGTTTCCTGTTTCGTCAGCCATTTTAAATTTTAGTGTAGAATCGTTTTTATAACGAAGCTTAAGAGGGGTTCTCCAAAGCGACCTGCGAAGTTACGAAAATAGTTCAGTTCGGGATAGGTTTTTTATGCACATTAAAGCCCGGTTGTGAGTAAAAACTGTTGCTGGCAATTTTAAGCCCAAAGCCATTGACCTTGGGTAAAAAAAATCAAATTTAGGATAACTTTAGGCTCCGGACTAAAACTACTTTTCCCGCTTCCAGTACTCCTCGACTACCATTCCGGTTGGCAAAGTTCCTTTTAAAATAAGCGAATCGTTACGTATTTCGTACAAGTAACGAACAGGGATATTGATCAGTTTCGAAGGCTGGCTACTGTAGGTCTGAGTTTCAATACAGGTATCGTCTTTCAATTGATATATACCCGCCTCGTATTTCTCAGGTTTGGAGTCTTGTTCAATACCAAAAGCCTCAAAACTATCCGACTTGTACTTGCGTTCTAATGAATAATCGGTTGGGGCTCCCTCCTGCTTTCCGTTGTAAATTCCCCCAAGATAAATCCAGGTTCCTTTAAGATCCTTTCCTTTGGAGAAAGCACACGCAATGAGGATTACAAATGCCGCCGAAAAAAGCCTTTTCATCGAATCCAGTTTATTCCTTTTTTTAATAAAGATAAAGTTTTTTCTTCCTCGCTGCCCGGTTCAGGCTGGTAATTGTATACCCATTTGGCTGTTGGCGGCAAACTCATCAGGATGGATTCGATGCGACCGCCGGTTTCGAGCCCGAATTTGGTACCTGCGTCGTAAACCAGGTTAAACTCGACATACCGGCTGCGGCGCTGGTATCGCCAAAGCTGCTGCGCTTTGGTAAACGGCTTACTGCGGTTTCTGTTCATCAGTTCAACGTAAGCGGGTGCAAAAGTTCTTCCTACAGCCGTGGAAAATTCAAACACTTGTTCCCAGCTAAGTTCTTCAGTTGCCGTTAGCCGGTCGTAAAATATGCCCCCTATGCCGCGTGTTTCGTTGCGATGTTTGATGAAAAAATAGTCATCCGCCCACGTTTTGAATTTTGCGTAAAAATCCGGGTGATATTGGTCGCAAACCGATTTCAGGCTTTGGTGAAAGAATTGAGCATCTTCTTCAACGATATAATGCGGCGTCAGGTCGATACCGCCTCCGAACCAGCGCACCTCGGAACCCGGCATCTCGAAGTAGCGGATATTCATGTGGATGATAGGCACCAAGGGGTGATTTGGATGTATCACTATGGAAACGCCCGTCGCAAAAAATTCGTCCTGATCTACGTTCAACGCCTTCTTCATAGCTGCGGGCAAATGCCCGTGCACTGCCGAAAAATTGACACCTCCCCTTTCAATAACGTTACCGTTTTGGATAATTCGCGTTCGGCCGCCACCGCCGCCTTCCCTGTCCCACAATTCTTCCTCAAAATGCGCCTGGCCATCACATTCTTCAAGCGCTTTGCATATTTCGTCTTGTATCGTTTGGTAATCTGCTGCTACCTGTTCTTTGGTGATCATCGCAGCAAAGGTAATGCATTTGCGGTTTAAACGGTCACCGGCAGTAAGCCAGCGGTTGTTGTGCCAGGTCAGGGTTAGCTAAGGTCTGCAGCTCGCGTTATTGTTGAACTCTTCGATAGCAGCACCGACGTTACGAATATCTTCTTCGCTCAACCGACACGTTCCTTCAGGGACGTATTTGCCATCGGGATAGCGAATAACTGTACCGATCTTTTCGCCATCGCGAGAAACCGTATACATGGCTCCCTTAGGCGATCCGCCACGTTCAAATTTGGCGGTCACCGTACACTTTTCTCCTCCAATTGCACAACGTATGTCCATATTTGGATAACGGCAGTCGCAACAGGTTGATTTATTTTTATAAAAAACGCGTAGATAGCGCAGTACCCCCTTGATCTGGCGGCTGTATTTGTCATTTGATTTTAAAAATGGGGTGTACTGAATTTACTGTCATCGGTTTGATACAAAACACATTTCGATATGTAATGTATAAACAATTACTTTTGAACATCAAACTCACACTGTTATGAAAAAAAACACCCTTGGGACTATCCTGTTGTCGTCCCTTGCTTTAGCGGGAATTACTACGCTGTTCGCTTTAAAGAATGCCCCTGATGAGGCCGCTAATGCCGGCCTGACGCTTCCGGCCGGCTTCCATGCTGCTATGATCGCTGAAAATATCGGCGGCGTAAGACACATCGCGGTCACACCGCAAAACGAGATCTATGCACGGCTTCGTGGTTTGGAAAACGGCAAGGGTACATTACTTTTACACCAAACCGGCGACAAGGCTACCGTAAAAATGAGTTTCGGCAATTTTGCCGGCACGGGTATAGGCATCAAAAACGGATACTTGTACGCGTCTTCAGATGAGGCTGTTTATCGTTTTAAGCTTAACGCGAAAGACGAGGTTATCGACCCTAACAAACCCCAACTGGTTGTAAGCGGACTGATAGCGCGCGGCGAGCACGAACCTAAAGCTATCTGCCTCGATAACGCCGGCCACCTGTATGTAAACATTGGCGCTTATTCCAATGCATGCCAGGTAAAAGACCGCACGAAAGGTTCTCCCGGCCAAAAAGGCTGCCCCATTTTAGATTCAGCAGCCGGAATCTGGCAGTTTAGCGCCACTAAGTTGAACCAGCATTACGCCAATGGGATTCGTTATGCCACCGGGCTAAGGAATGTTGTCGGGATGGACTGGAACACGCAAGACAACCAGCTTTTTGTAATGCAGCATGGCCGCGACCAATTGCACGACCTGTTTCCGCAGTATTTTGATGCAAAACAGTCGGCCGAGTTGCCTGCCGAATGTATGTATGCGTTGAAGAAGGGTGACAACGCCGGCTGGCCCTATATGTATTATGATCAGATACAGCACAAAAAAATACAAATGCCCGAATATGGCGGCGATGGTAAAAAAGTCTATACTGGAAATGCCATCAACCCCGTTGCGGCTTACCCGGGTCACCTTGCGCCCGACGGTTTGTTGTTCTATACAGGCAATCAATTCCCGGCAAAATATAAAAATGGGGCGTTCATCGCTTTCCATGGTTCCTGGAACCGAGCGCCGGAGCCGCAGGCGGGTTATTTCGTTGTTTTCCAACCCTTTAAGAATGGCCGGCCATCCGGTAAGTGGGAAGTTTTTGCTGACGGCTTCGCCGGAAACGCAGAAGACAAAGCCAAAGGCTCGGCCATGCACCGCCCCTGCGGCCTGGCCCAGGGTCCCGACGGCTCACTTTATGTAAGCGACGACACAAAAGGCGCTATTTATAAGATCACCTACAAAAGGTAAAGTCATAGCATGAATTATAAAGTTTCAAAACTTTTTGTTGGTAACTGAAAAAGGCCCGAACAGGGCCTTTTTCAGTTGATCACTTTAATTAGTCATCTCGTAATGGTATCTTACCGTGGGAAGGTCTTTTATTTTTACCCTTTCAAGAGAGCTTTCGGCGGTTTCTTTATCATGTTTGCCGACCGCGCTCATAAAAGCTTCCTGGTACGCAGCAAGAGCGTTCTTCCACTCCCTTTTCTTTTCGGCATGTAAACCGGTAAGGTAATGGATATACGATTTGTTCACACCCGGCACCGTCAGCGCCTTATCCTTCACTACCTGTACCTGTTTATCCATGCCGAGGAATACCAGTAAGCGCAGGTAATGCTCGTACACGTCAGGAAAGGCCGGTTCCAGCTCGATACAGGTTTTAAAATGGTAACCCGCCGCGTGGTAATCATTTATATCATAATAGTGTATCTTGCCTAACTGGTAATGCGCCCGGGCATAAAACGGGTCATCCGCAATAATCTCGTTCAGTAACTGCAGCGCCTTCGGTGTTTTACCATAGTTGATCTTGTCCAGCGCTTTCAGAAGCTTCTCTTCTAAACTTAAATAAATGTCCATAACAATACCTCACAATTTGCCCGATTAAGAGCAAAATAATTAAATCAAAAATTCATTTCAACGGATAGATGTCCAGCCCGCAGCTACACTGGAACGCAGAAGAGTTTCGGCAATGCACAGCCCTTCCGTTGCGGTCCTGCGGACATCATCAAGCTAATGGAACGGAAGTAATTCAGACGCAGCATTTTCGTATCTTTTTTGCAAAGATAAAAAATCAGAAGCAAATTTCAGGAAACAATTATAACAGACTTGCGAAAGTTTTGAAAACTTGATAAAGTGGAATAGCTATATGCTATCCGCAAGAAGATCTTCGTTCGGCGTATCTCCATCGTCGCCCTTAGCAGTTTCAATAAGGTAATTATCCATCAGCTCGCTTTCCGTTATCAGGACGGTAAAGTCGTCCATGCGCCGGCCCTTTTCATAGGCATAAGCAGTGTATCCTTTTTTGTCGGGGTCATATTCACCCAATTGGAACAATTCGTCCTGCTGTTTGCCTTTTATGATGGAGCCTTCGGCCAGTTCGTAAGCGTCGTCGATAGGTTCAAATTTTTTCATAGAATTCAAAATATTTATGCAAACCAATCGAACAGGTCGTTTTGTTTGAGGCTTGGCTTGTTTTTTTCTCCGATATCCCGCACGACCTTCCCACCGGCCATCTGTATAATACGATCGCCGTAGATAAATGCATCCTTAAGGTTATGCGTAACCAGGATAGCGGTCAGCCCGAACTCTTTGATCAGCTTATCTGCGGTTTGCATCACAATATTGGCCGATCGCGGGTCGAGCGCTGCGGTTGGTTCGTCCAGCAACAGCACTTGGCAGGTATCCATTACGCTCATCAGCAGGGTAAGCGCCTGGCGCTGGCCGCCAGATAGCGTACCCATGGGCTGTTCTATCTTTTTCTCGAGGCCCATTCCCAGCGTAGCGATCTTTTCCCTGACCTGTGTTTTAAAGGATTCACTGATCCCGATCGATAAGCCTTTGGGTTTGCTCCGTATTGCGGCCAGGCGGAAGTTATCAAGTATGCTCAGGTCCGGCGCAGTTCCGCTTAATGGATTTTGAAAAACCCGCGCTATCCATTCGCTGCGACGGTAATCCGGTAGCTTGGTCACATCCGTCCCGTTGATGCCGATTGTACCGGAGGTGGGGAAAAAGCTTCCGGCTACCAGGTTGAGCAGCGTAGTTTTGCCCGAACCGTTCGAACCGACGATCACTAAAAATTCTCCGGCCTTTATTTCCAGGTCGACGCCGTCCAGGGCGTTAACCTCGTTGGCCTGGCCCCTGTTGAAAACCTTATGAACATTGCTTATCCGGATCATAAGGAACTTTTGAACGATAGCCTCGGAAGACTGACAATGAGCAATACGAAAACGGCGGTTATTAATTTCAGCAGCGTTGGGTCGATCCCAAGGCCTAAAATAAGCGCGATGACGAATTTAAATATGATCGCGCCGGACAATACTAATACCAAACTAAACCATACCGAGGTTGTTCTGAACCAATTGATAAACGTTTCGGCGATAATGACCGCGCCTAAACCCGTGATCACTATCCCGATACCCATGCTAATATCCGCATAGCTTTGATTTTCTGTAACCAGGAACCCGCTCAGGGCCGTTAATGCATTGGCGAGTGCGAGACCGACGATCTTCATGCGGTCGGTGTCGACTCCCTGCGCACGTACCATCGATTCGCTATTACCCGTTGCGCGCATGGCAATACCAAAGTCGGTTTTAAGCAGATAGCCGATAATCAAAGTCGTTACAACAGCGAAAATGAGCACTATCCAAAACGTGTTACGGTCTGGATCCAAAGAAAAATTTACCATATTAAATATCGATGGAAAATTCCCAATGGGGATATTGGAGCGTCCCATTATTTCCAGGTTGACCGAATAGAGCGCCGTCATGACCAAAATACCTGCAAGCAACGCATTTATTTTCAACTTAGTGTGGATCAATCCCGTAGCGGTTCCGGCCAGGGCTCCGCCTGCTGCCACGACCGGCAACACAACGAATAGCGGCTGATGAAGAACGAGCAATTTCGCCGTAACCACACCGCCGAGCGTGTAACTGCCGTCGGTCGTTATGTCGGGGATGTTAAATATCTTCATGGAAATGAAAATCCCCAGCGCTATGGCCGACAAACAAAGACCCTGTACGAGTGTGGAAATGTAAAAATCCATTATTTGACTGGTAGAAAATCCTGCGGTACGGTAATATGATACCTGGCGGCAGCAGCCGGATTATAAACGCGCTTGCGAACTTTTACCATTTCCCATCTCAGCCCCTCGGTTTTGTGTGTCTTCAGGTATTGTGCGGCCTGTTCGCCTGCCTGGTATCCCCATTGGTAAATATCGGCGCCAAACGCGGCTACAGCCCCCCGCTTTACCAAGCCGGCCTCGCTGGTAAAAATAGGCACATTAGCCTGGTTACAGCTTTTCAATATCGTCTCGAAAGACGCAAAAACGGTATTATCGGGATTAGCAAAAAATGCGTCGATATTTTTACTGAGCAGCGATTGGGTGACTAACTGCGCATCGGCCGATGAATTCAAAGGAAGCGCGATCAGCGTGACGTTCGCTTTGTCTGCCAGCGATTTGATGCGGCTCATGGCATCCGCCGATTGCGGCTCGGCCTGGTTATAGATCATGCCTACGACCAGTTTGCCTGTTTTTGGCTTTAAGAGTTTGGGTATGATATTGAATGAGGTGTCGATATAATTCAGGTCCTCCAATGCGCCGAACAGGTTTGGAGGCACCGCGCCGGTTGAACTCAATACGTTCATTCGGGCGGGAACCGGCGAAACCATAGCGAAGACCGGTATCGTTTTGGTCTTTTGCAAGGCTGTAATGGTCGATAAGGTTGTGCAAGTCGCCAATAGGTCAACCTTATCCGTTACGAAGTAATTTACGATCTGGGTAAGCGTCGGAATATCGCCCTGGGCATTACGATATTCGATCTTCACATTGTGCCGTTCCTCGCTGAAACCGTTCTTTTTCAATGCATCGGTGAATCCCACTCGTGCCTGCGAAATGGTAGCATCTTCAAAGGCGTCCACAAATCCAACAACGGGGACATTATTCTTTTTGGAATTGCAGGAAAGGAAAAAAATAACCGGGATAAGTACGAGCAGGTATTTAGCAGGCTTCATTCGACTAAATTAGATAATAAGTAGGAAAGCAGAAAAATAAAGGTAAAAGGTTTACAGCGGCCTGATAAACAACAAAGGCCACCTCTGGATGGCAGCCTGCGCTAAAATATTTTTGCCGTTTGTTACATTGCCCCGCCGGGCTGTAAATATTGAAGCATTATACTGACCTTGCCGTCCTTATTGAAACCCCAGACCTCCTGCAAATGGTTGACCACATGTTTGCCGCTGGGATCGGTAAAATCCTCGGTGCCCCAAACGCATACTAAATTATCTCCGCGGTCGCTTTTAAGGCTTACCCAGGCATCCATTGAGATTTTCATATCCTTCAGGGACCCCCGGTAAGCTTTAACGCCAGCCAGGTTTTCGGCCTTGCCTTTTACCGTTTGCCCGGTCGCAAGGGTCATCGACACGGTATCGGCGAACCAATCGATATGCCTGTCCAGCACATTATCTTCGTAGTCCTTCCAAAGGGTCAAAACCTTATTCGCATATGATTCATCGGCAATAGTAAATTTAGATGAGTAATTTGCCGTATACGGTGCATTTTGCGCATAGCTTATTCCTACCCAGGAAACAGCTAAGCAAATCATCATGATAGTTTTTTTCATTTTGGTTTGGTTTTATGGTTTATAACAGGTTTGTTACATTAAAGTTATAGTATAAATATCTAATAATCAAAATAATATCTGTAAAATTAGATACGGGAATAGTCCGATCATCGCAAGCGCATAAATTTTTTTAGTTTTATGAAATGAAGGTTTTGCGATGGATATTCGGCTTTCCCTTGGCAACATCTATTGTTTTGGCTATCTTTTATTTCGGCGTCACTTATGCGGATGTGTTTAAAATCTACCAGTCGTCGTATGTATCCTATTTCATAGCCTGGAGCGTACGGATGGCCATCACTGGTTTTTGTTTTGCATCATGGGTATTTTTAACATGTTTGTTCATACCGAAATATAAAAAAATCGCGGGCGTACTGCCTATGACAGTCACCATAGCACTTATGATATATATAATTTATAACGCTTATAAAGCGCATGAGTTGTTAATGTCACAGCGTACATACCTTCTTTTTGGTTGTATGCTGATCAGCGAATTGACCGGCTACTTCGTAAGCTATATTATATTCAGGAAAAAGGGATGGGGCCGCAGAAAAAAATCGCCGGAATTTATGCTTTTTGAGGGCGAGCCCTTTAATAATTCTGTACTTTAGCCTTTCCATGATATCTGTTAATTCTAAATTACCCAAAGCCGGCACTACCATTTTTACGGTAATGTCGGCGCTGGCAAGCGAGGTGGGCGCCATTAACCTGTCACAAGGTTTTCCCGATTATGAGACTTCGCCCGAACTGATCGAACTGGTCAACCAGGCAATGAAACAAGGGTTTAACCAGTACGCGCCGATGGCAGGTTATATGCCGTTGCGCGAGGCGATCAGTCAAAAAACCGAAAAGCTATACGGCGCCTACTACGATCCCGGCACCGAGATCACGGTTACTGCAGGCGGAACGCAGGCCATCTACACGGCCATCGCCACGGTGATAAATCCTAACGACGAGGTGATCATTTTCGAACCGGCTTTTGACTGTTATGCCCCTGCCATTAAAATCGCGGGCGGTATCGTAAAGTCGCTGGAGCTGGAACCGCCGGATTACAGTATCAAGTGGGACCTGGTAAAAAAATTGATCAACAACCGCACGAGGATGATCATCCTGAACACGCCAAACAATCCCACGGCTACCCTGCTGCAAAAGGCCGATATCGATGCCCTGTCGGCCATTGTAAAGGATAAAGACATTTTTATCCTGAGCGACGAGGTTTACGAACATCTCATCTACGATGGAAATATTCACCATAGCATGGCGCGTTATCCTGAACTAAGACAACGCAGCTTTATCGTGGCGTCCTTCGGCAAACCTTTTCATGCTACCGGGTGGAAGGTTGGATACTGCATGGCTCCGGCTGTACTGATGAGCGAATTCAGAAAGATCCACCAGTTCCTGGTATTTTGTGTAAACTCGCCTGTACAGGTTGCTATTGCCGGATACCTGAAAAATGAGTACCATTATCTTTATCTTTCGGAGTTCTTTCGGCAGAAGCGGGACCATTTCCGGAAGGGACTCGAAAGTACGCGTTTTGAGCTGCTTCCGTGTTTAGGATCGTACTTTCAGTCAGTAAGATATGGCAGTATAACCGATGAAAAAGATACCGACTTCGCTACCAGGCTGACTAAAGATTTCGGTGTGGCCGTAATACCTGTTTCGGCATTCTATAGCAGGGGTACCGATCACCACATTTTGCGTTTTTGTTTTGCCAAAAGGCAAGAAACTTTAGATATTGCCGTTGAGAGATTGATAAAAGTGTAACTTTAGAGCAAAATGCATTAACCATAAAGTAAACTCATAGCCTATGGAGAACCTCAAGGTCAGCATATTCCAGGGATATCTTTTCTGGGAAAACGTAGACAAGAACCTGCAGAATATAGGATTAAGATTGAGCGGCGGTATACGCGAAAAAACCGATCTGATCATTCTGCCTGAAATGTTTAGCACCGGGTTTACCATGAACGCGGCGCAGCTTGCCGAACCGATGAATGGCAAAACCATGCACTGGATGCATAAAATAGCAAAGCAATTTAACTGCGTGGTCACCGGTAGCATGATTGTTGCCGACGGGGGACATTGTTACAACCGGCTGATATGGATGAATGCCGACGGCAGCTATAATTATTACGACAAAAGACATTTGTTTACGTTGGCCAACGAGCAAAAGACGTATACTGCGGGCACTAAAAAGCTGATCGTTGAATTGAAGGGGTGGAAAATATGCCCGGTGATCTGTTACGACCTGCGTTTTCCGGTATGGCTGCGCAATGTAAACGAAACTTACGACCTGCTGATCGTCGTTGCCAACTGGCCCGAACGGAGGGCACTGCATTGGCGCACATTGTTACCGGCGCGCGCTGTCGAGAACCAGGCTTATGTGATTGGTGTGAACCGTGTGGGGCATGATGGCAACCAGGTTTATCACTCGGGTGAATCTACCTGCATTACGCCCGACGGCAATGTGGTTTATTATAAGCGCGACGAGGAGGACGTATATACCTTTTCCATCATCGGCGATGAGGTGATTAAGACGCGCCGAACGCTGCCGTTTTTGAAAGATGCGGAACATTTTAAGATCATACCTTAAACCGCGCGCCAAAATCCTTATTTTTATTTTTAATCCGCGTTCACTGTTTTAATTTGCGCGAGATTAGTTTCTTACTGTTCCCTGCGCAAAATGAGGATATATAACTGCGTCTCCCTTTCACTGCTTTTGGCATTATTTTTTATTACGGCATCGGCCCAAAAGAAAAACGATTACACCCGGCTGGTAAATGTTTTTATCGGTACCGGCGGCCACGGCCACACGTATCCGGGCGCCGTAGTTCCGTTTGGAATGGTTCAGCTTAGTCCCGATACCCGGTTAACCGGCTGGGATGGCTGTTCCGGCTATTACTATACGGACACCCTGGTTTACGGCTTTTCGCATACCCACCTGAGCGGCACCGGTATCGCCGATTATTGCGACATACTATTTATGCCGACTACCGGCGAGCCCCAATTCAAAAACACCGACTACGCATCAGGTTTTAAGAAGAAAAATGAATCGGCCTCTCCCGGCTATTACCGCACGAAACTGGACAAATACAATATCGAAGCCGAGCTTACAGCAACCAAACGCGTGGGTGTACACCGCTATACCTACCCCAGTACCAAACAGGCAAATATCATTGTAGACCTGCAGCACCGCGATGAAGTGCTCGACTCATGGATAGAGGTGGTGAACGACCACGAAATACGCGGTTTTCGCCGCTCCAAATCCTGGGCGCAGGACCAGTACATTTATTTCTATGCCAAATTTTCAAAACCGTTTAAAAGTTACGGCATTGCGTTAAACGATACATTGCAGCAAGGCAAATCCAAAATCGAGGGAAAAAATGTTAAGATGTTTATCCGGTTCGATAATCCTGGCGAAGTGGTGTCCAAGGTCGGCATTTCATCGGTAAGCGCCGACGGCGCCCTGAAGAACCTGGACGCAGAAGTGCCGGACTTTGACTTCAAAAAGGTAGAAAAACAAGCTAAGGCCGACTGGAACTACGAACTGAATAAAATACAGGTGGAAGGCGGCGCACCGCAGATTTCGCAGGCAGCGCGCAGCGAACAGGAACACGCAGGCGGTTACAATCCCACCGGCTACAACCGTCCCCAGCAAAAAACTCAGCCTAAGGTGACCGATTGGTCAAAGATCAGGCAGACGGTGTTCTATACCGCTCTTTATCATTGCATGGTTGCCCCGAACATTTACAACGATGTGGATGGGCAATACCGGGGCCTTGACGGGCAAGTACACACCGCCAAGGGGTTTGATTATTATACGGTGTTCTCGCTTTGGGATACTTTCCGAGCCGAGGACCCGCTGTTTACTATCATCGACCGGAAGCACACGCTCGATTTTATCAAAAGCTTCCTGGCGATGTACGAACAAGGAGGTTTATTACCGATATGGCCCCTGGCGTCGAGTGAAACTTTTTGCATGGTTGGCAATCATTCTATCCCGGTTATCGTGGACGCCTATGCCAAAGGTATACGGGGCTTCGATGCCGAAGAAGCTTTCAAAGCAATGAAGGCTGCGGTAAACCGCAATCAGTTCGGACTGGACGTTTACCGCAAAAATGGCGCGGTACTGGCCGACGACGAGCACGAATCGGTTTCTAAAACGCTGGAGTACGCTTATGATGACTGGTGCATAGCACAAATGGCCAAAATGCTGAACAAATCGCAGGATTATGCCGAATTCATTAAAAGGGCGCAATACTGGAAGAATGTGTTTAACGACCAAAACGGTTTTATGCAGGCCAGGGTGAACGGCGGATGGTACGAGCCCTTCGATCCTACGGATATTAACAACAACTATACGGAGGGCAATGCCTGGCAATATTCCTTCCTCGCACCCCAGGATGTGAATGGCCTGATCGACCGCATGGGCGGCGTTGATAAATTTGAAGCTAAGCTGGATGAGTTATTTACCACGAACGCCAAGCTTAGCGGCCGCCAGCAGGATGATGTGACCGGGCTGATTGGCCAATATGCGCACGGCAACGAGCCGAGCCATCACATGGCCTACCTGTACAATTTTACCAATTCGCCCGAAAAAACACAGTATTACGTAAACCGTATATTGCGCGAAGAATACGACATTAAACCCGATGGCCTGTCGGGGAATGAAGATTGCGGGCAAATGTCGGCCTGGTATGTCATGAGTTCGCTCGGCTTATATACCATCGCCCCGGGCCAGACACAATACCAACTCGGCCTGCCGCAGTTCGATAAAGCAGTGATCAACCTGGAGAACGGCAAAAAGTTCACGATCACCAATTCCGGTACGGGCGTTAGTTTTCAGAATGTATACATACAAGGGATGTCGCTCAACAAAGACGTTTACAATAAATTGTATATCGATGACAAGGATGTCGCGAACGGCGGCGAGCTGGACGTGTACACCGGGCGCCTGCTGAACAAGCTTTTTATGCAGGAGTTGGAGAAGCCTGTATCCCAAATAAGCGATAGCCTGATCGTCTCTAATCCATATTTCATACCATCTTCACCGTCGTTCAAAAAACCGTTCGATCTGCAAATAGGCGCTTATGACAAGGATGCGAAGATTTATTACACACTCGACGGCTCGACGCCGAATATCAATTCTACATTGTACACTAAACCCGTTTCGATATCAGCTAACACTACCGTAAAAGCTATTGCAGTAAAGGACGGCAAAAAAAGTTTTGTCGACTCAGGCTCATTTGTTAAGATCAGGGACGATATCAAACTCACATTGCTTACGCACTATCTGCCCAATTACCCGGCACAGGGTGATGAAAGTTTGATCGACGGCCTGCACGGCTCGGTAAACTGGCGCCTGGGGCACTGGCAGGGCTACCAGGGTAACGACCTGGTGGCTGTGATCGACATGGGGCAGGTAAAACCCGTCAGGACTGTTAGCCTCGGCACGCTGCAGGATAGTAAGTCGTGGATTGTTTTCCCTAAAACGGTTGAATACTGGGTATCCGACGACGGCAACAATTATAAGCTGGCGGCATCGGTCAACACCAAAGTGGATATTAAGGATCTGAACGTTCAGACGCAGGAATTTACCGGCAATCTAAACCTCAAAACAAGGTTCATCAAAATCGTAGCCAGGCAATATGGCCCCCTGCCCGACTGGCACGAAAGCAAAGGCCAGCCGTCATACATTTTTGCGGATGAAATAACCATCGACTAATAAAGTTTCGCCGTAAAATAATCGGGCAAACCCGGTGTATCTAACACTAAAATGGGACTTGCATCTTTCTGATAATTAGTTATATTTACTTAGTATTTAACCTAATAACCAATTACCAGATGGAACCGGAAAACAACATTTCGACAACAACCGACAATGGCAAAAATGTTGCCATTGTTAGCTATCTGAGCATTATCGGGTGGCTTATTGCCTATTTTGCAATGCACAACGATAAGAAAACTGAACTCGGCAGCTATCATTTGCGACAAACACTGCTTTTCTACATTTTTAGTTTCGGCGTTTACATCGTTTGGTCGGTAATTGTAACCGCGCTGATCTTTTCACTTTCATTAGGATTGGCAAGCATTGCGCTGCTATTAAACTGGATAATCTACATCGGCTTGTTCGTTTTATGGATCATCGGCTTTATAGCGGCCATCAACGGTGAGAAAAAGCCAATTCCACTGATCGGGGATAAGGCTCAAACCATGTTCAAAGGCATATAACCTTATATGGAGGCGCGGAATTTCGCGTCTCCTATTCCTTTACCAGTTTTTTCTTAGCCACTTGCAGGCGCTCCTGCTCATCTTTGGGCAATACGGGATATTTTAACTTAAGCTCTTTTAAGGTATGTAATATTATGGTGGAAAGAGCTATCCGCGTAAACCATTTTTTGTCAGCCGGGATAATATACCATGGATTTTCAAGCGTTGCGGTTTCCCTTATAGCTTCCTCATAGGCATGCATGTACTCGTCCCAGTATTCGCGTTCGTGCACATCGGCCGACGAAAATTTCCAATTCTTTTCGCTATCGTCTATCCTTTCTAAAAAACGTCTTCTCTGCTCATCTTTTGAGACGTGCAAAAAAAATTTGATCGTGATCATGCCATTGTAATGCAGGTGCTTTTCAAAGCTTCGGATACTTTCGTAACGGCGTTTCCAGAATTCGCTTCCCATGGCTTTCAAACTGAAACGCTCCGGCAGGTCTTCCTTCGCCAGGAGTTCAGGATGTACTTTGGTAACCAGCACATTTTCGTAATGTGAGCGGTTGTGTATGCCTATCCTGCCCCGCTCGGGCAGCGCCTTGTAATGGCGCCATAAAAAATCGTGGTCGTACTCTTCTGCGCTGGGTTGTTTAAAGCTCCAGACCTGGCAGCCCTGCGGGTTGAGGCCCGACATTGTATGCTTAATGGCGCTGTCCTTGCCCGCGGCGTCCATCGCCTGGAAAACGATCAGTAAGGCATACCGGTTGGATGCATATAATTCCGTTTCAACCTCCGCGGTCTGTTTTATTAGTTGGGCTAAAACATCGTCTGCATCTTTTTTGTTATAGTCGCCAGTATAAGCGGTATCGAAATCTTTGAACGAAAATTTTTCCCCGTTCGTGATCCTGAATTTATCGGCAAGTTGCTTCATCATAATAAATACAGCTATACGCTAAGTTAGTTTAAAATTTAAACCGCGATAAGCCGTTGTTCATATATTTGCCGTGCCTTTATGATTTAGCGGCATAATTTTACATCTTTACCCAATGTTCAGAGAAATAAAAAACAGGTTTCTTCGCTATACAGTTATACTCATCTATTTTGTCATCATCTTCTTCTGCGCCATCGAGATCAACTTCCTGGGGTTATTCGGTTATTCACCCGACATGCACGACATACGCAATCCGGTGTTGTCCATTGCCTCGGAAGTATATTATTCCGATGGAAAATTGATCGGTCGCTACTATAAAGAAAACCGGTCGCCTGTAGATTTCAAAAGCATTTCCCCCAACCTGATCAATGCCTTGGTAGCCACAGAAGACGTCCGGTTCTATAAGCACGGCGGCGTCGATTTTTACTCGTTTTTTACCAGTATGCTGTCAACAGCTAAAGGCGATAAACGCGGGGCAAGCACTATTACCCAGCAATTGGCCAAAAACCTGTTCGAAACACGGAAAAGGAAATCACAGGGCGTGGCGAGGCATATCCCCATCTTGCGAACGATCGTGTTTAAATGCAAAGAATGGCTTACCGCCTATAAGATCGAACACGTATACAGTAAGCAGGAGATACTGACGCTTTATTTCAATACGGTTCCTTTTGGGAACAATACCTTTGGCATCAAAGCGGCTTCATTAAAATACTTTAACAAAACGCCGGATAAGGTCACCCCTGATCAGGCTGCCCTCCTGATCGGTATGCTGAAGGCAACCTCGACCTACAACCCGATAAAGAACCCTGATAAAAGTCTCGATCGTCGTAATACGGTCCTCGGGCAGATGCAGAAATACAATTACATTACCAGGGCTGAATACGAAAGCGATACTAAAGAACCATTAAATCTCGACCTGAGTTATGTGGAAGACGAATCGCAGGGCGACTCATATCTTCGCTCGGCGGTAGCCAAATGGCTGGATAAATGGTGTAAGGAAAATAATTACGACCTGTATACAGACGGCCTGAAGATATATACCACCATTGACTCGCGCCTGCAGCAGTATGCGGAAGAAGCTGTGACCGAAAAGATGAAGATGCTGCAACGACGATTTTACGACCTCTGGGGCAGCCGTATACCGTGGCGCGACCTGGATGGCAATATCATACCCGACTTCGTATCAAAGTCCGAACAGCGTTTGCCTATTTACAGGTCCGTACAGCTTAAATTTCACGGCGACACTAACCAAATAAAAAAGTTCTTCGAGGTCAAGCATAAGATGAAAGTATTCTCGTGGAAGGGCGACAGGGACACTCTATTTTCGACCGAAGACTCGATCAAATACTACGCGCGCATCCTGAATACAGGTATGATGACCATCAGGCCTTCTACCGGCGAGATCAAAGTCTGGGTAGGCGGCATCGACAATCGCTATTTTAAATACGATCACGTATTTCAGGCCAAACGCCAGGCAGGATCTACCTTTAAGCCCTTTGCCTATGTTACCGCTATAGATAATGGCTTTACTCCCTGCGACAAATTTACCGACAAACCGGTTTCCATTAGCTTTATGGACAATGGTAAGCCGGAGGTATGGGCGCCGCAAAACGCCGATTTCCATTTCTCCTACATGGATATGTCGCTGCGTTGGGCAATGGGTAAATCGGTGAACTCCATTACGGCGCAACTTACCGAAAAGGTAGGCTGGGATAAGATTGTGGATTATGCGCATAAATGCGGTATTGAAAGCCCGCTGAAATCTGTGCCTTCCGTTTCGCTTGGCACGAACGATGTTTCGGTTTACGAAATGACCCGGGCCTACAGCACTTTCTTAAACCGTGGCAATCGTATCGACCCAATACTGGTAAGCAAAGTCATAGATCAGGATGGTGATGTGGTCGCCGAATTCAAACCTAAAGATACCAAGGTTTTGAGCGACGAAACGGCCTGGCTGATGCTCTATATGTTTCGTGGAGGCATGGAAGAACCAGGCGGAACCTCCCAGGCATTGTGGGAGTATCCCGGGCTATGGAAAAAAGATAACCAGATCGGCGGTAAAACAGGCACTTCTTCCAAATATGTCGACGGCTGGTATATGGGTATCACCAAAGACCTGGTAACCGGTGTCTGGGTAGGCTGCGATGATCGTAGTGTCCATTTTACCTCGTCCGAAACAGGCGAGGGTTCGCATACGGCTCTTCCCATCTTTGCGCGTTTTATGGAAAAAGTGTATGCCGATCCTAAATCAGGCTACACTTATGGCTTGTTCCCAAAACCATGGACCAAGATAACCAAGGAATACAATTGTCCTTCGCCGCGTATAGATACGGATAGCACCACGGTGGATACGGTGAACCTGGCTCCCGTGGATACATCGTCATTACCGAAGTCTAAGGTCGAAGAAAACCCGGATAATACCCCTCCGCAAGCACAGGACAGGTAACTCGTTTATATGTTAAATTTCGATTAGAGATAATATTTTTTGGATTTGAACAGTTATATTTCCGCTGTGAACTGCCTGCACGCCGGTAGACGAAACCGAAATTGAAAACGTACTGCTTATAAACCGATCATGGATAAATTTTACCAGGTACTCTTCCGGATAAAAAAATATTCAGTCATACCGCTTGGCTTTGTTTTTGTGCTGTTTTTCAGTTTCGACGCCAGGGCGCAATATTTCGGCCAGAATAAGGTACGCTACAAAAATCTCAAGTTTAAAGTATATCGCACGCCGCACTTCGAGATCTATTATTACATGAAGAATGACAGCTTGCTGAAACGTTTTG
>JAFDZK010000239.1 GCA_018267005.1 Bacteroidota bacterium | reverse complement strand
TTGCGGATACCGATCTCTTTCTGGCGCTGCTCGGCGCTGAAGGCTGCCAGGCCAAACAACCCGAGGCACGAGATCAAAATGGCCATTATGGTAAATGAGTTGATGATTTGCGAAAGACTGATCTCAGCTTCATACTGTTTTTGCACTTCTTCATCGAGAAAAGAATATTCGAACGGTACGCCGGGGAGGTTCTTTTTCCATACCTGTTGTATTTTTCCTAAAAGGGATTTATAGTCGCTGCTGTTCACCGAAACGGTCAGATAAGAGAAAGCATTTGGATCACTATTGTAAAACAACATAAAAGGTTTAACACCGCCGTGAAGTGAATTGTAATTAAAATCCTTCATCACGCCGATGACATCAACGTAACTGACCGGGCCGTTCAGGTACTGACTAAAAAGCCGGGTGCCCGGTGCTGTTTCGGGTTTAAGCCCGAGCCTTCTGCAAAGGGTCTCGTTAATAAGCGTTTTTAAAGTATCTTTAATATGAAAATCGCGCCCGCTGATGATCTTGATACCGTTTGCTTTGACAAATTTTTCATCGGTGTCCATGTTTTGGGCATCGATGGCCGTTGCGGCATTTCCCCCCGGCGGGTATACGCCGTGATCGCGGCCAACAAACTGGCTTAAATAATTGTTGGACCGGCTTACATATTTTACCCCCGAAACCTGCTCCAGGTCGGTGGCAAAGGCAGTCATTTTTTGCTGGGCATCACCCGTATAGAAACTAAAGATAAGCTTCTGGTTCTTGTCAAAACCCAGGTCTTTATTTTTGATATAATTCAGTTGACTATAAATAATGATAATGCCGGTGATCAATACAATAGAGAGCACGAACTGAAATACCACCAGGGCTCTTCTTATCCCTGAAGCCGAAATTTGGCTGGTAAAGTTTCCTTTCATCACCTTAATCGCCTCAAAGGCCGAAAGATAGAAAGCGGGGTAACTGCCGGCCACAACGCCTGTAACAGCTACGATAACCAGCAGCGTTAGCCAAACACTGTAGTGGTTAACGAAAGAAAATTGTATATCCGAATTGGTGACCTGGTTAAGGTAAGGCAAGGCAATGTACAGTAAGGGTATTGCTAATAGAACGCCAATGAGTGCAAGCAGGAACGACTCGCCGAGAAATTGCTTTACCAGGTCGGCTTTGCCGGCTCCGACGACCTTTCGTACGCCAACCTCTTTAGCGCGTTTTGAGGCGCGTGCAGTCGACAGGTTCATGAAATTGATACAGGCTATCAGCTGGATCATGATTGCGATGAGCGCCAGGATCGTCAAAAGCGTAGGGCTGATGGTTTTACTCAACTCAACTTCGTAGCCTGTAGTAGTATGCACCGACGTGATAGGCTGGAGATGCAGGACCTTGGTCATTCCCAGTTGCTTTAATTGCTGGGCGCCGTATTTTTCTAAAAATGCCGGTAGTTTTTTTTCCAGGGCAGCGGCGCTGGCGCCCGGTCGCAACTTAATGTACGAACAGGCGAGGTTATAACCCGCCCATGCTGTATTGTCCAGCACAAACTGGCCAAAACCGCCGCTGCGCATCGTAACGAAAATACTGGCTTTTATACTTGTTTTACCCAGGCTCTCATCTACCACTCCGTTTATTTTAAAATCATGCTTACCAAAGCCGTTATCTATGGTGATGGTTTTTCCTACCGGGTCCTCATTGCCGAATAGTTTCTCCGCCACAGGTTTTAGCAATACGATTGTGTAGGGTTGGGCAAGGATATCGTGGGTATTTTTGCCATAGTCGAAGTGATAGGAAAAAACGTCGAAGAATGTCGAATCAACATAAACCAGGTCCTTTTCATAAAAGGATTTTTCTTTGTATTTCAGCAAGTTTTTGCTGTTGCCCAATAAGCCGGTTGGTATTACGCGGGTAAATTGTACCGCCTCCGGGAAATCGCGCTTGATGGCCGGTGCAATTGGCGGCGACGCGGTGGAGTTATTGTGTTTGTCGCCGTTAATTTCCAGCGAAGACGTAACACGGTAAATGTCTTTTGAATCCTTGTGGTGCTCGTCATAACTATATTGATCCTGTACATATAGCAGTATATACAGGCAGCACAATGTTCCGGCTGCAAGACCAACGATATTGATTAAGCTGAACGTTTTATTTTTCAGCAGGAAACGAATGGCGGTTTTAAGATAACTTTTGATCATGGCAACAAATTAAATTTGACGATGTTACGTGAAAGTAAAAAACGCCAATAAAATGCCAAACATGTAAGGCGTTGATTGTGAGCGTAATTGGGAAATCAGGTTAGGACCGCGCGTTCGGTTTCGATACAGTATGTGTACGATTATGTCAAAGCCTTATTAACTCTTCTGAAGAGACGGAACTTTATACAATTCCTTCAATTATCATCAACTTAAGTTTCATTATGGCGATCACGGTAACCGAATCCGTGATCTCGCCATCGAGGACCATTTCGTAAACCTCTTCAAACGGGATTTTTTTGATGACCAATTGTTCCGTTTCTTCAGGTTCAGGTTCAAATTGCTCCAACTCCTGCGCGAGGTAAATGATGCAGAGCTCGTCAGTCACCGAATTGGACAGGTGTGTACGCTGCAATTCAGACCATCTTTTTGCTTTAAGCCCGGTTTCCTCCAGTAGTTCGCGTTTTGCCGATTCTAACGGATCGATGTTCAGTGCCCCTCCCCCTTCAGGTATTTCCCAGCTATAGCAGTCCGGCGCAAACCGGTATTGGCCGACTATATAAATATTCATTTCTGAATCCAATGGAATAATGCCAATGGCCAGGCCTTTAAAATGAACTTTTCCATAAATTCCGGGGTTTCCTGCCGGATTGATCACCTGGTATTCGGTAAGGTTAATCCAGGAATTGTCGTAAACATTTTTTTGTGAGATTATTTTCCAGGGGTTTTCTTCGGGGTGCATAGTATAAAAGTAGCCAATCTGTTTTGTAACTTTCAACTGCATTAAAACGTCTGATTAATATTATGCGTTACTTCCTTTGTATCGTACTTCCTCCGCTTGCCGTTTTTACCACGGGCCGCATGGGCGCATTTGTTTTAAATTGCCTGCTCACCCTGTTTCTGTGGGTGCCTGGTGTCGTTCATGCTATACTGGTTACCAATGATTTTTATGCCGAACGCCGCCATCGCGAGATGGTCCGGTTGATTAAGCAGCCCCGGTGAACAATAAGTCTGTCTGAGTTTTCCACATTTTTTCCACAATGCAAACAAAATCCCAGGACAATTGTAGTTGGTGAAGGTGTTAAGAAAAAGCTGTGGTTGACCTTTAAAGTTAAGCAATATTAATAAATAAAAAATATTGCTTTTAAAACCAAAGAATATACTTGCCACCTGAAATGGTACACGCCTTATTTAGGGGTGTTCCGCTACCAGAAAGATAGCCTGAAATCCGTCACGAAGCATGTATAGCATGCTTCGGATTCCCGTTTATTTAGTATGGTATGAATTTTTGATAACTATTAATATTTCGCAAAATATTAATAATAGGATATGTTTTGCTAATTAATAAGCAAGTTATCGGAAATTTTAAATAAATATTGTTTCTTTAAAAGAAAGTTTTTACTTTTGTAAAAAACGAAACTATGTAGCAGATATACCAACCCCTGATTGATATTTAAACTACTTGAATGAACCTGAAAAACTGTACCCTTAGGGGGATGCCGCCGACTGCGGGATCCTTCTCGGAAACTTTTTTTACGACTCGTGGAGCTTATGATCTTTTCGGCGCCCGGGTTGGCCTACTATCTAACGCAGGTATTTTACTTTCCCCCTCGTCTGCGTTCGGCAAATTTTCCAGAACCGTCATTAACAGTGCCCATGCGCTCCTATCGGAAATTGGTTTTCTGACCTCGTTGGTATACGATTGTTTTCCCGGCCGGAACTCCTTAATTTATAATAAAAAGGCTTTTGCCATATGCAGGATAGGCAGGCAATACAAAAAAAGGGCGATGAACAACTCTATTATCCTTTTGCTAAACTAACCTTGCCGGTTAGTTTAAAATGTTACCTATTACGTCTAGTTGTTAAAAAATTCGCGAAAAAATAATTTGAAACCGACAAATTCTATTAGGTTGATATAGCAAAATAACCAGGAGTTTGAATTTTTTTTAAGAATCAAAAACAGAGCCTTACTGAATAGTTAAATATGAACAGATCAATCCTTACCACTATGAGCAAAATAGCCGCCACCTTGATCATTGCTTTTGCGCTGATTACAGTACTTTTTGTATCGTCCTGTAAGAAGGATACCCAACCTGTGGTAGATGTAACACAATCTACTTTTAATACTAATGCAAATTCCATGCCAAGGCAACTGGCATTGGCCAGTTCAATTCTTGGAGGGGTTCATCTTAAGCTAAGTATTCCGATTTCACTTTATAATAAAAGCAACATTACTATCAGCGGCGACTCGATTAACGGTGGTATACTGCCCTGTATACAACTCACCAACTGTACCAATATCCATATTACGAAATGCCGCATCACCAATTCATCGAACTACGGCATATTGATAGGCAGCGGGTGCTCAAATATTCTTATCGACAGTTGTTACATTACTAACGTGGCCGGCGGCGTTTTTGCCGTTGGTTGTCCAAACGGATCCATTAGGGTGAACAGCAACCAGATGCTGAACATGAAGGGGCCATTCCCCAAAGGCGACTTTGTACAGTTTAGTAATGTCGGGGGCCATAATAACCGGATCCAATATAATATTTGCGAAAATGTAGCCGGACAAAGCAATCCTGAAGACGGCATAAGCATTTATAAAAGCAACGGCGTCGCAGGCGACCCGATATTGATAAACGGGAATTCAATAAAAGGCGGCGGTCCCAGCACTACGGGCGCAGGCATTACCGTAGGCGACCAGGGAGGGAGCTATATTCTCGCCGAGAATAACACCGTGGTGAATTCGGGAAGTATGGGGATACAGGTAGCCGGCGGGCACGACATACAGTTATATAATAATACGATAAGCAGCACAGCATTTCCATGGTCGCACGTGGGATTGGGAAGCGGTAATTATTCAGGACAGGCCAGTTATAACATTACGATAAACGCCAACCGGGTTTATTGGATATCCGGGCTGCCTGCCGACCAACTGAACGGCTCTAAAAGCATTGAAAAGGATGCGCATTACCAGGCCGGAACAACTATGCCGACAGGCTGGCTAACCAATAAACTAGGTGCATCTGCGCTGACCAATTCTCCGGCCATTTCGATACCGGCAGCTACTGTGCAGGTTACACCGACCGTTAACAGCAGCTTTGGTTACGCGGTAAAATATTCGGCTCCTATTTCTCTCACCGGCGCACACAACCTCACGATAAGCGGAGATTCCATTAACGGAGGAACGGTGCCATGCATTACGCTGGCCAATTGCTCGAATATTACCATTAAACATTGTAAGCTCGGAAATTCAACAAACTTAGGGGTGTATATTACCGGGTGCACTAGTATAATGATTGACAGTAATTACGTCACCAATGTATCTACCGGGGTCTATGCCGTCAATAGCAAAAGCATACAGGTTGAACATAACCAAATGAAGAACATGCGGGGGCCCTACCCTCGCGGACAGTTTGTACAATTTGATAATGTGACCGGAACATATAACAGGGTGCTCGCTAACCAGTTTGAAAATATATCGGGATCAAGTAACCCCGAAGATGCGATCAGCATGTTCAAGAGCAGCGGCACGTTTGCAGATCCTATCTACATTATTAATAATTGGATAAGAGGAGGAGGCCCGAGCAAGACAGGCGGCGGTATTATGTTGGGTGATAACGGTGGAAGCTACCAGATAGCCGAATACAATATCCTGATCAATCCGGGGCAATACGGCGCCGCAGTGTCTGGCGGAACAAATATGCAGTTGATAGGCAATAAAATATATAGCGCCGCGCAGTCCTTCAGCAATGTCGGACTATATTACTGGAACCAGTCGGGATTGGCCAGCTCTGCTATTAATATCAGCAATAACCGGGTTAATTTCACCAGCGGACAATATGGCCTTAACAATTTCTTTTTAGGCGCAGGTAACACGGCGCCATCAGGCTGGAGCACAAACGTGTACGATCCATCGGTACAAGCAAGCGCGCTTCCCGCTACAATAATCACCTGGTAAAAATCAGCAACATATAAACAACAATAAAACCCCCTATGACACAGCTCAGATCAGAAAAAAGAAAAAAGAGATCGCCCGGTTGATTAGCCGCTGCCTGATCCAGACCAACCTAATTAATCTATCACAAAATCTCGTACGCAAAAAAATGAACGGCAAAGCACTGCTTTGCCCGGAATTAGGAGCAAACGAAATTTTTTATTAATAAGTTAAGAAAACAGCCCTTTAATTAATTTAAAAAACTAAGAGATGATCCCAAGAAACAGTTTTAGACGAGTATTTTCCCGAGCGTTTGTAACGACCGCAGTACTGACAACGCTTCTCGCAACCTCATGCCAGAAAGATGCCGCGCCCGTACCAACTTACGATGCTGCCGCTTCTTCAGGTATTAAACTAAACACGTCATTCAAGAATAGTACGGCGCTTAGTACATTTTTAGGCGCTACAATTAATTCGTCGTCCCCGATTGCGCTTTACCAAAAAAGCAATATCACCATAAAAGGTTTGCAAATCAGCGGCGGCTCGTCTCCGTGTATCCAGCTAACTAACTGTACGAACATTCATATCACCAAATGCAAGCTCAGCAACTGTACAAATTATGCAATACTGATTGGCAGTGGTTGCTCGAACATTTTAGTAGATAGTTGTTTAATAAAAAACGTTGCAACAGGCGTATTTGCTGTGAGCTGTCCTAATGGCAAGATCAGGGTGCAATACAACCAGTTCCAGAACATGACCGGCCCGTATCCCAAGGGCGCTTTTGTGCAATTCAGCAATGTTGGCGGCCATTTTAACCGCATCCAATATAACATTTGTGAGAACATTTACGGTCAAAGCACACCCGAGGATGGTATCAGCATTTACAAAAGCAGCGGCGTAGCGGGCGATCCGATATATGTTATTGGAAACAAAATCCGCGGGGGCGGCCCGAGTACGACGGGCGCGGGTATCACCATTGGCGATGGGGGCGGCAGTTATGTAACCGCAGAATACAATGTC
>JAFDZK010000238.1 GCA_018267005.1 Bacteroidota bacterium | reverse complement strand
CTACCTGATGGATTTGGTGAACGATGCCGATCCCGGCAGTCATGGTGCACATTTTGAAGTTTACCTGCAAGCCGGCAGCTATATCATAAAAACCGATGCCGGTAAACCCTACAATTACCCGGCGATCACCTCCGCGTCGGCCGCACAAAAAGACCTTTCCGCTTATTATGCCATCGTCGACCGGCAAACCGGCGGGCTTAGTAAGGAGATAGCCATCCTGAATACCAAAGTGGACAGCATTCGGAAGGTGTCGCCTAAAAATGAAATGAATACCGGCGATTTCGGCAAAAAGATATACGATGCCAAAGAAAAACAGGACGCAGTGCGGTTTTCGGCCTTAAAAGAGTTTGTAAAACAAAACCCCCAAAGCGGCATAAGTGCGCACCTTATGGCTGACATGGACTATGAGGAAAAGCCGGTTGAATATGACGAGGTATATAAAATGTTCGGCCCGGAAGCCAGGACAAGCAGCGAGGGGAAAGAGATTGGCACACGACTGAGCAACCTGGTAAAACTTGTTCCGGGAGCTCAAAGCCCCGATATCGTCGGCAAAACGCCGGACGGAAAGCCTTTCGACAAATCGTCCATAAAAAAGAAAGTGATCCTGCTTGATTTCTGGCGCGCCTCCGACCAGATCAGTCGCATGGATCATAAGGATATGCTGGCTATGCTTGGCGGCGAATTGAAAGGCAAGGACGGATTTACCATCATAAGCATTGATTTTGATTCGAAACCCGACTGGTGGACGACTGCTATACGCGACGACCATATGACCTGGACACAGGTTTCAGATCTAAAGGGCGACGATTCGCCCAATGCAACCAACTGGGCCATTTCAAAAATACCGACCTATTACGTGGTCGATGAGAACTGGAAGATAATAGAAGGCGATGTGCCTTTATCCGAAGTACCGCTGCTCGCGGAAAAATATTTAAACAAGCATTAGCCGATAGCGATCACCTTATCCTTTAACACTCCAAATACCCGGGCTCCGTTTTTTACGTTGATAGCCACCCTGCCGGTAAACCTTCCGAATGATGGGAGCACTGCCTGTTTTTCACCGAAAGCGAAACAGGGAATAGTAACACTTTGCCGCGCCCGGCCCGACAGGTTCACGCCCGGATGAATATGTCCGCAAAAGGCATAGGCGTCTGTTCGTTCAAGCTGCTCATATTCCAGCGGGTGGTGCAGCATCAGGAACGGCCCAACCTGCAAACGATCATGTAATTCAACGTTCAGGTCGGTATAGTGCCTGTCGTGAATGATATCATGATTACCGCGGATGAGTATGATTTCAAGGTTTTTGTGCTGCTGCCGCCAGAATCTGAACCACTCCCAGTCGGCATTCATGTCGCTGTGGAACAGGTCGCCCAAAAAAATGACCTTATTGGGTTTATATTCGAATATAAGATCGGACAATTCAGCCAGGTCGGTTTGTTCCATATCGCGCGGCACAGCTATACCCGCCTTACGAAAATGCCCGACCTTGCCCAGGTGTACATCTGCAGCTATCAGCGTTTTTTCCTGTTGCCAGTAGATGGCTTTTTGCGGTAATAAAATCAGGTCCTGCCCAAGCAGGTTAAAATCGAGTCCGGCACATATCGTCATGGAGGCAAATCTAATATTTTGATTACACCGATTGCTTTGGGATTACACCGATTTTGTTGCCAAAATAAAAAACCCGGCTTGGGACCGGGTCTTTTATCTTTTTAAAATACTAAAGCTTTATTATTCGCCGCCCTGCTGGAACATGTTGTTAAATGTCGTTCCGTCAGGATAAACGCCTGATATTACCAGGTTTCCGTTTTTGCCATTGGCAAGCGCCGAACTGATGTCGTCGGTGCTGTTTACGGGCTGCCTGTTGATGCTGGTAATTACCGAACCTACAGGGATCTGCGTATCGTCGAACAGCAAACCCGGACGAACCTGGGTTACCATTACGCCCGAACGCACATGGAACTTGGCCTTTTCGGCAGAAGTAAGGGCCCGGAAACTTGCACCCAGCTTATTGTACAACTCGGTAGACGACCTGCTGGCTGTGCGGTTAGCCATGCTGCCGGCAGTCGATTTCAGTGTAACCGTGAAATTCTTTTCATCGCCGTTACGCAAAACTGTAACGTTGATCTTATCGCCGGGCGCTAAACGGGCAACGGGTTCCTGGAGATCGGACGATTCGTAAACCGTTTTGCCATTCACCTTGGTGATGATGTCGCCATGTTGTAAGCCTGCTTCAGCGGCGCCGCTGCCCTGGGCTACGTCGTCAACATATAAGCCGGTAGTTTGCTTGATATGCAGCGCATCGGCGGCATCCTCGTCAAGTGCCCTGAAGCTTACGCCAAGATAGCCGCGCTTAACGGCGCCATATTTTTCTATATCATTCAATACTTTGCGTGCCAGGTTGATCGGGATGGCAAAACCATAACCTTCATACGATCCGGTGTTTGAAGCGATAGCCGAGTTGATACCGATCAATTCGCCGCGTGCATTAACCAATGCACCCCCGCTGTTGCCCGGATTGATGGCAGCGTCCGTCTGAATAAACGATTCGATACCTGTATTAACCTTAGGCCGGCCGTCGTTACGCTGTACGCGCATGTGACCGAAAGGCGTCACCTGGTCCTGCTCATTATTTTCGCTGCCGATGATACCGATGTCGCGGCCTTTGGCGCTTACAATACCTGCGGTAACGGTCGAGGTCAGCTTGAAGGGGTTACCCACAGCTAAAACCCACTCGCCTACCTTTACGGCGTCGGAGTTGCCGAACTTTACGATGGGCAGGTTATCTGCGCTGATCTTGATCAGGGCAAGGTCGGTATTAGGGTCAGTGCCGATCACTTTAGCCGTAAAATGCCGATGATCGTTCGTAACGACGTCGATCTTTTCGGCCTTATCGACCACGTGGTTGTTGGTTACGATGTAGCCGTCGGGCGAAATGATGACACCCGATCCGGAAGCCATCTGCGGACCCTGGGGAACCACGCGCTGGCCGAACATGTCGCCGAACAACTGTTCCATCTGGTCTTGCCCGCCATTATCCTGGTTGGCGTAAGTGGTACGAATATAGACTACGGCAGGCGTCACTTCGGCTGCCGCCACGGTAAGGTCGACTTCTCCGGCCGACGACAAATTGGATGGAGGTAAGGGGTTGTTAGCAAAATAGACCTTTTGCTTTTCGTCCAGGCTCATGTTACTGGCATACTTGTGCTCGAGCACCTTGTATGTACCTAAAGCCAGGGCACCGCCCAAAAATGCGGTGAGTACTGTTAAACCAAACTTTTTCATTTTTTTATTCACTATTCGTTGTGTATGATTAATTGTAATAGTTAGGTCGCGTCAAATTTAATACCATATAGACGTTAATAGCAATGTTAAGGTATATGTAATTTTGTTAAATTTTGTTAAATCATATATGAGCGAGGCCTTATGTTTGTACAGGCGGTAGTGCAGAAGGGGATATTTTCTTAGTTATTAAACATCATACATGAATATAAGGTTTTATAAATTCCAGGGAGCGGGAAACGATTTTATACTGGTTGACAACCGTCAGAATACCGTAAATCACCAAAACCCGGCTTTGATCTCGCGCCTGTGCAACCGCAGGTTCGGCATCGGCGGGGACGGTATGATGTTTTTGCAGGACAGGCCCGGTTATGATTTCGAAATGATATACTACAATGCCGACGGCCAGCCCAGCAGCATGTGCGGCAATGGCGGGCGCTGTATCGTAGCGTTTGCCAAATTGCTCGGTATAATCAGCACAGAAACTAATTTTTTGGCAGTCGATGGCCCGCATTATGCCAAAATTTCAGCGTCGGGCGACTGGGTAAGCTTGCAGATGATCGATGTGAACGAGATTAACCGCGATGGTGAAGCCTATGTTTTAAACACCGGGTCGCCTCACTACGTCGCCGTAACGACAGGCTTGAATGAGAAAGATGTTTACCACGATGGCTATGCTATCCGCAATAACGATACTTACAGGGCAAAAGGCATCAATGTCAATTTCGCCGAACCCAGCGGCGACGGTTATTTCGTTCGCACTTTCGAGCGCGGCGTTGAAGACGAAACCTACGCCTGCGGCACCGGGGTTACCGCTGTCGCTATCGCCATGGCCAAACAAAATCACTTAACCGGCAAGGTTAATACACCGATTAAGGTTTTAGGCGGCAACCTGAACATCCGCTTTGAAACCGACGGCACGCATTATAAAAACATCTTCCTGGAAGGCCCGGCTGAGCTGGTGTTTTCAGGCGAAATTGAAGTATAAAATAATGCCCTGGCGCGCAACAATTTAAACCAGAATTTGTAGTATGGGTATGGTAGCTGACAGGATAGCATTGCTTAGCGCCGATATTACCCAATTGCAGGTCGACGCCATCGTCAACGCAGCAAATTCGTCGCTTTTGGGCGGCGGCGGCGTAGACGGCGCCATACACCGCGCCGGCGGCAGGGCCATTCTCGACGAGTGCATAAAAATATGCGAACGCCAGGGTGGCTGCAAGGTGGGCGAAGCCGTTATCACCACCGCCGGAAACATGCCCGCCAGGTACGTAATACATACCGTCGGGCCGGTATGGACCAGGTCTAAGTCGGGGGCCGACAACCTGCTGGCTCACGCCTATGAAAACAGCCTGAAACTGGCCGTAGAGAACGCGGTAAAAACTATCGCCTTTCCCAATATCAGCACAGGGATTTACCATTTCCCGAAAGACAAAGCAGCCGAGATCGCCATCGGCACCGTGAAAACATTTTTAGATGGTCACGAACAGCTAGACAAAGTGATATTTGTTTGCTTTGACGAGGAAAATTACTCGATTTATGAGCAAATATTAAGCTCGTAAGCAAAATCAATAATTGTTGACAATTATTTAACACGAATCGCTTTTAATTAAAAAGAAATCTGTTTAGGTTTGAATTTTTTCTTCGATGTAGCTTCTCTTTATTTTTTCAATAAAGGATGTTACGCGCCGATAGTTCAAAACCCTGCCAGATCATTTATGCCGTTTGCCGGCACGAGTACCTGGGCTATGTCATCGAGCCGCATATCGTTCAGCTTAACCCCAACGGCGAGTTTTCGCTTACGTACCAGCGTCTTTTCTCTAACACCGCCAAAGAATTCGGTCAGTATTTGGATGAAACCGATTTTAAGCTGGTCAAGATCCTGGAAGAGATCGAACAGGGCCACATCATCAAAAAATTCTATAAAAAGCCCATACGCCCGTTCGAGTTTTTCAGCAAAATATTTAACGAGCAGCTTTTCGATACCATCCGCCCGAAAATAGAAAAACGCATGGCCGAGGCCCTAGCGCTGTTGCCGGGGAGACAGCTCTATGCCATGAGCAAGGAAGGCTATCCCGCCGAACGCAAGCTGCAGTTGGCGACAGAGCAGGCGTCGGTGCTGTTCCATTTCAGGCGCGACGAAACCGAGATCAGGTATTTCCCGACCATCAAATACCAGGGCATGCGCATCGAGTTCATGTTCAAAAATGCCGAGATCATCTGCAATCACCCGGCCTGGATGCTGCTGGAAGACACGCTTTACTATTTTGATAAAGATATCGAAGGCAAAAAGCTGCAGCCTTTCCTTAATAAGCGTTACATCGCCATACCGCGCTCGTCAGAGTTGCCGTATTTTGAACGGTTTGTAGCCCCGCTTATCGAAAAGCACAATGTTTATGCCGAGGGTTTTACCATTAATACCGAAAAATACGAGGCGACGCCGATATTGAAGCCCATTTACGTGGAAGGCGGCACCTCGCAATTGCAGCTTTGCTTTAAATACGCAGGTTATATATTTCCTTACGGCGACGGCAGGCAGGTTTCGGTACGGATGGAACGTAATGGCGACAATTATTTGTTCCATCGCATCAAAAGGTCGGTTGTGTGGGAGAAGGGCAAACTGGCTTTCCTGGAAAGCCTGGGCCTGCACACGGTGTCAAGCTTGTTTCAAAATCTCGAGGTTGCCGGTACCGGCGAAGATGAAGACCTTTCTCTTTCGGTTTTTGAATGGCTGAACCAGCATCACGACGAACTTATTGAAGCCGGTTTTGCGATCGAGCAGCCCGACGGGCAAAAACGCTACCTGTTCGGCAGCAGCAAGATCGATATGGAGGTGAAAGAAAGCAACGATTGGTTCGATATTTATGCGGTGGTTTATTTCGGGCCGTATAAGATCCCTTTCATCCAGTTAAAGAACCATATCCTGAACCATAAAAAGGAATTTACGCTGCCCAACGGCGAAATAGCGGTCATCCCCGAAAAATGGTTCTCGCAATACAGCAACCTGCTCCATTTTTCAGAGAATGGATCGGAACTGAAACTGCGGAAACATCATATCGGCCTTGTGAACGACCTGGCCGAAAGCGAGCTGGCCGGTGTGGCCATGAGCCGCAAGCTGCAAAAGCTGAGCGAGTTTGAAGACGTGGGCGACATTGCCATGCCGCATGCCTTTAAGGGTAATCTGCGACCCTATCAAAAGGCCGGCTTTAACTGGTTCCACTTTCTGCAGCAATACCATTTCGGCGGTTGCCTGGCCGATGATATGGGTTTGGGTAAAACCATACAGGCGCTGGCGCTGCTGCAAAAACATAAGGAAGATGTCGAGGCTTCGGGCAGCAAAAGCACGTCGCTTATTATCATGCCTACGTCGCTGATATATAACTGGATGAACGAGGCGAAAAAGTTTACGCCTAAGCTGTGCATCATGGTGCACACGGGTACGTTCCGTTATAAATCGGCCGAAGTTTTTGCCCATTACGATGTGGTGATCACCACCTATGGTATCACCCGAATCGACATCGACCTGCTGTCGGGCTTCTTTTTCGATTATGTTATCCTGGACGAAAGCCAGAACATCAAAAACCCTTCGTCAAAATCCTATCATGCGGTAAAGCAGCTTAAATCGCGCTTTAAACTGATACTAAGCGGCACGCCGGTAGAAAACTCGGTTAACGATCTCTGGACGCAAATGTCGTTCATCAATCCGGGCCTGCTCGGCAGTCAGCAATTTTTCCTGAACGAGTTTGTGACGCCGATAGAAAAGAAAAAGGACGAGGAAAAGGCCCGCAAACTACAGGCGCTCATCAAGCCTTTTGTCATGCGCCGCACCAAGGAACAGGTTGCCACCGAATTGCCGCCGAAGACGGAAAACCTGTTCTACTGCAAAATGAGCGAGGAGCAGGCTAACGTATACGAAAAGGTAAAAT
>JAFDZK010000237.1 GCA_018267005.1 Bacteroidota bacterium | reverse complement strand
AGTGAGATAAAACGATATTATCCAGGTGTAAATTTCCAAGTGATTTAATTGAAACGCAATTGATACCTTTAGTAAATAATCCCCCTGGAGCTGTGAACGATAGTAGTATCAGGATCAAATCGTACCATATCGAACGGCTTAATAAATGCAAGCTGGCCGACTTGGACAAGTTGCACAAGGTTGTATACCGAAAGCCGCATCCTGCAGATTATTTTGTCAAAAAATACAATACCGCTTACACCGGCACCGAATACCTGGGCTATGTTGCCTATAACGAAAACAACGAACCCATAGCCTACTACGGGGTTGTGCCTTGTTTTATCCGTTACCGCGACCAATTGATACTTGCAGCCCAATCAGTTGATAATATGACGCATCCAAAATACCGTTTCAAAGGGCTTTTGGTGCAACTGGCCACGCTTACTTACGATCTTTGCGCCGAGGAAGGCATAAGCCTGATATTCGGGTTCCCAAACCAGAACTCGCTGCATACTTACTTAGTGAAGTTAAAATGGCAAATGACCGAAAGCGTTGATTGTTATGTTATCGACGCGGGGATACTGCCTGCCGAAAAGTGGCTGAAGAAAATACCCTACATAAAAAATCTTTACAAACAATATCAGCAGCGGGTACTGAAAAAGTATCTGCTCCCGCGGAAAGGCATAGAAAATTCTGTGTTCAAAGATGGCTTTGCCGGCATAAACCGCAATGCGCACTACCTGAACTACAAAACCTATCACGAAACGTATGTGATCAAAATAGGCCGGGCGGTGCTTTGGATAAAACTGCGCAATAACCTGATCATAGGCGATATGGATTGTCTTTCAGAGGACTTTGACGAGGTAATGCACCAACTGAAAAGGCTCGCCCTAATGCTTGGCCTGAAAGAAATACATTTCCATACCTGCCATCAAACGCGTCTGTCGACCATGTTTTCGGAGCGATTCGAGATGGTGCCATCCTATTATCTTGTTTTCAAGGACCTGGGCTGCCATATTCCGCTGGATAAGATCAAATTTACGTTTGCCGATGTAGACCTGTTCTGAAATCTCAACCTAATGCCAATACCATGAATCTGCCGGTGAGGAAATTTCTTTTCAGGGACCAAATTATCAGGACTTTTTATATCACCAGGCTTGCTGATAGCCAGGTTGAAGAAAAGGTATTGCTGAAACAAAAAAAACAGCAGATAGATATTACGCTTCGTCACAGCATGATCTGCCTCGACCCGTTTTGCGTAGCGGCATGGCTAACTAAGGATGAATTAGGTCTTGTTGAACCGAACGAAGTGAATATAAGGTTTGTAAAAGACAACAAACTGAATGCAGTCATCAAACTGAAGATCATAGCAACTGCGCCGACAGAAAATGGGGCTTTACTCTTATACCATGTAAAAGGCGCAAAAAATTACCAATTGAGCGCGCTGCATCGATTGGTGCTTTTCAGGTATTTTCTGCGATCTAAAAAAAACACTTACTATCACCGAAAGGTCGTCAGCGCACTCTATTCGTACCCCAGGAAGATCATCATCGTGTCGTACCAGGACGATAATTATTACAACATCTTCCCAATGGATATACAGGGTTACATCAGGGACGAAAACTTGTATATTTTAGGATTACGCACCACCAACGTCACCCTCGATAGAATACTTGAAGCTAAAAAAGTGGTGATTTGCGACACGGATGCAGTCGATATTGAGACCGTTTATAACCTCGGCAAACATTCGAGCAGCGCGCCTACGCCGAAAGAAAAACTCCCGTTCGGCACAACGCCAAGCGAGCTTTTCGGATTCCCTGTACCCGACTTTGCGGGATCGTACAAGGAAGTGGAGATAATAAGCAACCGGAAAATGGGTTACCACATGCTAATGGTCGGCAAAGTAGTGAATGCTAAAGAGGTTAAAACGGAGCGCTCATCGCTTTACCATGTGGGGTTCCTGCAATTCCAGGACAGTGATTATGAAAGCATCGAAGGATTGTTTTGATCTGCGCTTATGAAATATGTGTCTGTCACTTTTAACCCTTCGATGGAGGTTAGTTCACCTGAGGCCTGGTTCAGGAGAACGGAACCCTATTCCGGTATATTGTTTTGCCTTGCTAAGAACCATGCGGTGATCAATATCAAGCAGATCGGCTATGAGGGTATCTACCCGCATCAAGGGCTTGAGTATCATTTTGTAAATTTTGGTAAGGATACATTGTTCCCCCGAAGGTTGATCCGCTACGTAAAAAACCTGGAACCGGATGTAGTACTGGTCCAGGGACTGCATAACCCTTTGCAACTGATCCAACTGGCGAGGCAGCTTAACGATAAAGTGAAAATTATCGTCCAGCATCATGCTGAAAAACCATTCAGCGGGCTGAAAAAATATCTGCAAAAATTTGCCGGCCGTTATGTTGATGCCTACCTGTTTGCGTCGAACGAAATGGGCGCAGAATGGATAAGGAACGGCAATCTTTCTTCGGCAAAAAAAATACATGAGGTGATGGAAGTGTCGTCAGTATTCTCACGAATGAACAAAACGCAAGCCCGGATGAAGACTGGAGTGTCAGGCGAACCTGTATTTCTTTGGGTAGGACGGCTGAATGATAATAAGGACCCGATGACTGTGGTAAATGCCTTTTTTAAATTTGCCGCTCAAAATCCGGCGGTTAGATTGTATATGATCTACCACACCGGCGAGTTGCTTTCCCAAATAAAGAACCTGCTTCAAAAATCTCCGCAAAAGGACAATGTTGTTTTGGTCGGCAAAGTGCCGCATTACGAGTTATTGTATTGGTTCAACAGCGCAGATATCATCCTTTCCGGTTCACATTACGAAGGCAGCGGTACGGCTATCTGCGAGGCTATGTCGTGCGGCTGCATGCCCGTTGTAACCGACATAGCGTCTTTCCGGATGATAACCGATAACGGCAAATGCGGACTTTTATATTCACCGGGCAGTGAAGATGCGCTGTTATCAGCATTGCAGCAAACCACCCAAATGAATATTGCTGAGAAACAACAACGGTCATTGCAATATTTCCGGTCGAACCTGTCGTTCGAAGCTATTGCCGGCCGCATTGAGCAGGTCGTAGCATCGTTATCATAATAGTTATTCGTGACCACGATCATGCAATGAGCCGAATGCTCATCATTTTATTCCTCCGGCAACGGTGGTAATTTTAGCCCGAATCAAACGACATGAAACAGGTCAGAGAATTAGGATACTGTTCAGCCGCGCTGGCCCTATTTTTCGCATTGGCTTATTCCGTGGCGCAACTCATGTCGACCTTTGAGCTGATCCCTCATCCCCAGGACTTGTTTTGGTTGTTTCTGCCCTCGTTGTTCCTGGCGCCGGCATTTTTACTGACTATGATAAGTCTGCATTACACCGCTGACGAGAGCGTCAAGATTTGGACCATGATCGGTTACAGTTTCGCCGCGTTGTATACCATCTGCGCATGCATTGTTTACTTTAGCCAATTAACAGTCGTGCTTCCCAAAGAATTGAACGGTGAAGTTGACGAGCGGTATGTGCTGATATTTGAGCCTAAAACTTTCCTGATGGCGGTTGACTGCCTGGGCTATTTCTTTATGAGCCTTTCCACACTTTTTGCAGCCTTCGCTTTCAGGGAATATAAGTGGCTTTATCGCGGCATGCTATGGAATGGAGCGTTGTTGCCGGTATTAATACTCGCATTTTTTTACCCAGTATTTTATTACGTGGGTGCTTTGTGGATGCTTACTTTCCCGCTTGCAATGATCAACGCGATGAAATATTTTGTTGTTGGTTCAAACCCGAAATTCAGTTTCAAACTGGAGTATGACACTAAATAAAAACAGATCATGGAAGAACCAATAAATCCCATGCAGGTGTTTCAAAATGAAGCTTCCCAGGTATCCAAAGCATTTGACGGCCTGATAAATGCACTCGAAAATACAACCGGGCTGGATGCCAAAACCAAACACCTGATCTACATCGGCATTAAAGCTTCCCTGGACGATAAAACGGCCGTCTATTATCACGTACCGATGGCCAAGCAATTAGGCGCAACCAGGGATGAGATAAAAGACACGATACTGATAACGCTTACTGTATGCGGTGTACGTGGTGTGGCAAACTGCCTCCCGCTCGCATTAGAGATATATGATAAACCTTAACTGTCAGTGCTATTGAAAATCAGCGCCATTGAACAGTTTCATGATAGCTATCGCAGTGTCTTTGATAAGATAAGGCGCAACCGGCGCGTGGGAGGTAACCGGATTATTTAAAATCGCTTTTACCACATCAACCATGTCCGATTGCGAGCGGGCTATATGCCAGTTTTGAATATTGGCATCCATTGGTTTTACCAAACTCACCACTTGTGCACCACCGTAAAGCGCCTCCAGTATTACCACGCCAAAACCTTCATAAGCAGAAGGATGAACTAAGATTTTGCTGCGCTGCATCAGCTTTAACACTTCCCTGTGCGGCAACTCGCCGGTCAGCGTGATATGACTTTCCAGGCCGAGGTCTTTTATCATGGTTAGCAATGACTTTTTCTCCGGGCCATCGCCGCAAATAACACATTTCAGATTCGGGAATTCGTTCTTCACACTATTTGCCAGTTCCACCAGCATATAAAACTGCTTGAGCGGTATCAGCGAACCCACGCCTAAGATATCAATGTCGCGTTCTACGGTTGGCGCATCGAACATTTCCGGGTCGATACCCGGTGGAATGGTATGCAAAGGCTCTATACTATAATTTTTGTTCACCTGGGCAGCAACAAAATCCGACAGCGCGATCAAGGACGATGCCCGGGGTTTGACCAATTTGAAATACCGGTTACCTTTTTTAGCATCCTGTCCCAATATCCAGCAAAAGTGTCTTAAGTTTTGACGTCTGGCGAACCGGCTGCCGACCAGCGCGCAATCGCCGAGCCAAAAGCTTAGTATACCGATAATATGTTGTCCGTCGTGCAACTCGCGAAGCTTCCCCCTGATTTTCCGCCAGTTGAGTATGCGTTTAATCCCGCCCTTGTTGCTGCCTCCAAAGGCAAAAACCTTAACCCCGTTCCATTGGTACTCGGCAGCTTTATAGGGATATTCGAATGCGAGGGCAACGATCTTTAAGCCCGGAAAGGTTTTCTTCAGGTTTTTGACGAATACCTGCTGCGGCGGTACGCAGGTGCTGTCCGCTTCATCTTTAGGAAAACCCGGGCTCAGGATGATGAGTGTATCAGGCCTATTCATCGAAGGATACGATCTTGTTGCAATAAGACAAGCTTTGCCTGTTATGTGTGACAAAAAGAATCATTTTTCCTTGCGCGGCGAGCATTTGCAGCTTTTCCAGGATCGTATTTTCCGAAAGCTGGTCCAATTCGCCGAAAGGTTCGTCCAGTATCAGCAGGTCGAAATCATGGTATAGCGCCCTGGCCAGCATGAGCCGCTGGCGCTGGCCGCCGCTCAGATTTTTACCGTTTTCGGTAACGACCTGGTTGAGCCCGTCAACGTGCTGAGCAATTACCGTTTCCAAACCGCAAAAACTGATCACTTCATTTAACCGGTCATTGTCGCAACCATCATCCTTGAGCGTGATATTGCGTGTTATCGTATCGTGGATAAAAAAAGGCTGCTGTTTGATATAGGATATCCTGTTCCGGAAGCTGCGCCTTTCGGCTGTGCCGGCAATCTTGCTATTAATGGCGATGACACCACCTGCCTGATCGACAAACCCGAGCAGAATATTGACGAATGTAGTTTTTCCTTTACCGGAATGCGCGGATATGCCGACAAAGTCGCCTGCAATTATTTCTGCATTTAAATCGCGCAAAAGCGGACGGCCGTTGTAGCTGAAATATAGTTTCTGAAAAGCGATGGATTTAATGATCCCAGATGGCGCCGGCGCAGCTTTGCTCACATCGTCTTGATGTTTGAGATCGTTGACGGTAAACTCATAAGTTTTCATTTGCCCGGCGCTGTTCAGTATTTTAACCACGCCGGGAATGATCTTGTATGCGGCGGCAAGGAACACACCAATGGTAAGCAGGTCGACGGGCGCATTGCTGCCGGTCGTTTTGTTCAGTACGATCAGGAGGAAGAAACCCAGTATGGCGAATATTTCGATCAACCGCGATGGCAGCCCCTGTAAGGTTTGCTGCAAGCGAATATGATGGTTCAATTGCTCCTGCTGCTCGTAGTATCGCGCGGCAAAGAAATCGTTCCGGTCGTACATATTACTTTCAATATAACTCGCCAGCGCTTCATGAAGCGTTTTAAGCGTTTCCTCGCCGGTTTTTTTGATATTGATGCGGACATATTTCAGGCGCTTTTTTAATATCCAGCCCAGGATTGCTATAGCAGGCATCAGCAAAAGAAACAGCAACACAAAAAGTGAAGCATGGTACCATAAAACCGCACAAACGGTGAACAGGACCAGCACGCTTTGCGAAATGATCTGTTGCAGGTTGGTTAGAATATAAGTGCTGAACTCGATCGGTTGCTGGCTGATCTTACGGATATGAACGGATGAATCGATATTGACATAGTGCATGTAATCCGAGCGGAGATAATGATAGATATTCCGGCGGGACAACCGAGATGCAACGTTATAAATAAATCCGTACTCGGACGCAGATACCCGATAGGCAAATAAATTTTTTATACCAAACAGTATAAAAAATATCGCGATGAGCAAGATGGAGCTTTTATCAGTCAATTGCCGCGGAAGAAATGCAAGCAATTTTGAGACTGCACCACTGATATAGAAATTAATAATAACGACCGTCAACCCCAAAAAGACAATATCCAAGGCGCTGACGACAATATCCCAAAAGACAAGTAAAAACAATTTTACCCGTTCCTTTTGATCCAGAATACTTAAGATACCCCGTAACAATTGCACAAAGTTCGGTTTGATGTGACAGCAAACAGTTACTGGGAATACGGGGACAGGATAGCTACGGTTGCTTATTGAAGTGCGGAAGTCGGAAAGTCCGCATAAGTCCGAAAGATCACTTTATAAATCTTTATAGATGATGCAGAGCTTGCTTATCCTGTTTATTTCAATAATCTGTAAATCGTGTTCATTATGGCGACGGGCTCGTAGCTGTCCAACCGCCGTCGACGACGATAGTCTGGCCGGTGATATGGCGTGATTCCGGCGAAACCAGGAATAAAACGGCATTGGCCACAGCTTCCACCGTAGCCGGGCGGCCCATAGGCGTCAGGTGCGACCACGTTT
>JAFDZK010000236.1 GCA_018267005.1 Bacteroidota bacterium | reverse complement strand
ATGGTCGGGTTAAACTTCAGGCAATTGAACGTTCCCAGGCCGCATTTAACCTTTTCCTTACCCAGGTAAGTGATGGTGAGCGTGTGTATGCCGTCGTCTAAAAAATACCGCATCTCCAGCACCTGGCCGACATGTATTTTGGAAACGTCGATACAGCGCGCAAAATAATAGGCGGATACAAAATCGAACACATCGCCGGTAAAGGGAAATATGCCCTTTTTTGCTTTTATGGTGTTATTGCTGTGGTCGAACACCACGTTATCCATTTGCTTGTAATTGGATTCGTGGCGGTTCTCGGCGTAAAAGTACGGCAGCAACGTGTGCTCGTCCACATAGCTTTCGTAACGGTTGCGCACCTTGTAAAAAATATCGAAAGTGCCGGCGGTACGCCCCTCGGCGATGATGTGGTATACAGGCTGACCCTCAAACTTCAGGTCGCTTTTTTCGACACGGATATTGGCTTGTGCCGCGGTAAATACGCCATACTTCAAACTGTAACTGAGGCGCTCGCCGGGTTGAAACGCAGTCTCGCGGGTTTTGGTAAGTTCCTGGGCAAAAATTTGGTTCAGGCAACCAAGAATAAGGGCACAGGCAAAAAAATATCTCTTCATCGGCTGCCTGTAAAACAAAGGCAAATCATTAATCTTTTCGTTTATAGATCGGCACTGTCGAGCATGGTTCGCCGAACATGATGCTTTTGGCCACCGGCGTCAAACGCCTGGTCAGTTCGACATAAGCTGAAACCGGTATATCGATCTCGCCGCACCCCTTAATAACGACGCGCTGGTCGCGATATTGCTCCAGGTCCAGCCCGGCTATTGCCTTTTCAAATAAAACGGCTTCCAGTGTATCTTGGTCGCCAAACACCACATCCCTGGCATACGGCGCCATGCGATTAGCGATAAGCATATAGGCCCAGGCCGGTACTATAGCATCGGCTGTGCACGTAACGGCAACATTTTTGCCCTGGTACTGAGCCCAGTCGTGGTTTTTTACAAACTCCCTGAAATCCTTTTCGCGCAGTATAAGCTGCTGGAACAGGTTGTCCTTAATGTCATAAACTACCCGTTCGCCCTGCGGATAAAACGCGGCCGGGTCAAGCGTCACCAGCCCGCTTTGCGCTACCTTATTGACAATATTTTCCTGGATATCCATCTTTTTACTCCTAATTACCCCTGTGCCCTTCGCGCCTTGTTTCGTTCGCCCCCGGGGTTGAAATTGCTAACTATAAACAAAAAATCCGGAAGCGTAAAACGCTCCCGGATACAAAGTTAGTTCAAAATCTCTTATAAGAATTTGGCGCGGTAATCTTTTACATTCGCCTTATCTTTCATCGCATCGAACACCTGGTTCTGCGAACGCTGCAGCAGGCCCTGAGCAATAGTTTCCCGCTCACGCACCGCATTGGTAAGCGGCGCCGGCTTAATAAAGTTATCGATCGAGAAAACGTATACGCCATGCGCGCCTTCAATAGGCTTGGATAGCTTATTAGGCTGCGAACCGAATATGGTGCCGACTACCTTATATTCAAGCGATAAACCAGGAATAACCGGGTTGGCAAAAACCACGTTCTGAACCGGAACAACCTTGCTACCCGCTTTTTGGGCCACCTGGTCGAGCGATGAGCTGCCATTCTCCGCAGTTTGCAGTTTGTCTTGCAGTTGTTTGGCCTTTACATGGTTGCGCACGGCCGGCTCGATCTGCTTTTTGATCGCGTCCAAAGGCGCAATGCCCACAGGTTTGATGATGGTCAGCTCGGGGATAACATACTGATCGCCGCATACGAATACCTGGTTGCCAAAATCGCCTTTATCGGCCTTAAACACCCACCTTACCAGCTCACGCGCATTGTCAAGACCGGGCAGGGTTGAAGCCAGCGCATTTACGTCGTCGGCCGTTTTCACGGTAAGCCCTGCTTTTTTAGCCTGGGCATCAAAATTATCCTTAGTCAACCCTGAAAGGAACGAGGTAGCTTTATTGTATGCTGCGTTTTGCGTAGCCTGGCTGGCTGCGATCGGCTTATCCACAATGGCCACCTTTACTACTTTGGCCGAACCTTTGGTGTCTTCTATCTGGATCAGGTGCACCCCGTACTGCGAGGTAACGACTTTCAGGTCGCCTTTCTTACCGCTGAAGGCGGCATCCTCAAATTCGGGCACCATGGCGCCGCGTGCAAATGTGCCCAGCTCACCGCCTTTAGAGGCCGAGCCGTCAATGGAGTATTGTTTAGCAAGGTCGGCGAATGATTTACCGCCCTCTACCAGTTTCTTCAGCGAATCGGCTTTGGCCAGCGCTTTAGCTTCGCCAATGGTCCTGGCATCTATCAAAATATGGCGGGCTTTTACCGAATCCGGCTCAACTTTCGAATCGACCAGCTTGGCTATCCTGTAGCTGCCATCGGATAAATACGGCCCGTAAACGAAACCCTTCTGAGCTCCGAACATTACGGTATCCAGTTTTGGATCGGCCAGCTTACCCTTGCCTCTGAAAACGAGCGGCATTTTGGTTTCGGCATTTACCTGCACGAACACCGAATCGTTGTTACTGCTCTTAAATGCAGGGATCAGCTTTGCGATCTGGTCCTTTACCGCCGCCGAGTCCTCCTTAGAAGGCGCTGCACTGAACGTTACGTAATCGAAGCTGCGAAGCTCCTCTTTATTTTTATACTCGTACTTATGCTCGTTATAATAGCTTTGATAGTCGTCGTCGGTCAGTGTAACTTTATTGTCAGGGATCGAAGCATAATCAAGCATCGTATATTTAAAGTTCACCAGCTTATTCCTGTTCTCGTAGTCGTCTTTGGCATCCAGCGAGTTTACGTACAAGCCGTTGGTAGCCATCGCCAAAAATTTGTCGCCCCGCCGGGCAATCATCATTTGAGAAACAAAGGCATTCCACCTGGCCCGGGTTTCCGCGGGTGCTGCAGGCAGGTTTTGCAGGAAATTGATAAACTTTACCTTGTCGAACTGACCGGTATTGGGGTCCGCAAAAGCCTGCATGATCTGCGGGCTCGGATTATCGCCGCTTATCATCGATTTCAGCTCATCCGTACTTACAACCAACCCGAGTTTATCCGTTTCGTTATCCAGGATGATCTCGTTCACTTTCTGGTCCCAGGTTTCCTGCTGCAACCTTGTTATAAACTGCTGCGGCAGGCTGTTCATCCGGTATTGTTGTTTCATCTGGTCGGTATTTTGCTCAAGCTGCTTGGAATACTCGTCATAAGCAATTTTCTGCCCGTCCACTTCGCCCAGTTCGTTCCTGTCGCCATGGAAAAAGGAACCTCCCTGGCGCAACACTTCACCCAAAATAAATGCGACAAGCGAAGCTCCGATCACAATCGCCAGGATCTTACCCATGCGCTCCCGCAAATAAGTCATTATACCCATATACTATTCTATTTTATTATAAGCATAAAGCTAAAAGCACAAAGCTTAAAGCTTATTTCTATTTTCTCATTCTAAAAGCCTTTCTCTTTCAATTCTTTCAAAAGCCTGGTATTTATGCTTTAAGCTCCTTTAAAAGAGCGCGCAAGATACAATTTTTGATAAAAATATAAACACAAAAAATTGACCTGCGCAAATCCTGTCAAATCAGGCCGCAGGCCGTTATTGCTGCGGAACGTCCTGGCTGTTAACATGTATAATACCGGTAGCCTGGTTAAGCTTCCAATGCTCCAGGTTTTCATCGCTTACAAAACTGGTTCCGTCGGTTAAGCTGCCGTCGGCCATACGTACATGCACCAGCTTATCCGAATGGATCGTTTTTGAGTTTTCGTCCCATATCAGCTCATCTGAATTGAACGTCTCGCCCTTTGCATTGGTACCTACAACGTTTTTACGCAGCTCTATCAGCTTTTCCTTTTCATGGCGAATGCCATAGTCGGCCGTAATGGTACAAGTTGGCTGCATGTTCTTGTCGTAAAAAACCACTTTTACCCCTTTGGGCATTTCGATATAAGGGTTTTTTACCTTATCGTAATCCAGCATCAGCGGGGCGGTCAGGTGGGCCTTCACATAAGCCGAATCGCTGTAAAGCACATCCACATCGGTATACTCCTCGAGCGGTTTATTTACTTCGCTGGCGGATATTTTCTTAATATCGCGCAGGTCGTTCTCGCAACCCGCTATCACCAGGGTAAGCGTAATGAGAGCAGGCCAAACTAACGCGGATATTTGTTTTGCCCCGGCCATCGGATGACGTTATTCAAATTTAAAGCGCTGGAACCACCTGTCGTTCAGCAGGAATGCGAGGTGAAAATTCACATATTTCTCCTGTATCAGGTCGCTGGTCAGTGTGCCGCGCCGCCCGATTTCGGCTGAAAAGTTGATCTTATAAAAAGCCGACGAAGCACGATCGTGCGGCAACGGTATGCCCAGGCCGAAGGTAACGGCGTACCTGTTGAGGTTCACATTGTTTACGTTCAGGTAGGTCTGTTCGTAGATAAATCCCAGCCTGTAATCCCACAAAGCAAAGTAGTTGGATAAGGCATTGGCATTAGGCGTTATCTGGCCGCCGATGTTGAATATTTTATTGTTTTGCAGCCCTGCATTTACGCCGGCGATGGACAGGTCGGACCAATTTCCCATCGAAAAATCAGCTCCGACGAGAAAGCTGTTATCCTTCTGGAACGAGATGCCAAAATGATTGATACGCGGCAGTTGCAACTTAGCATTAGGATTTTGCGTGTTTATTATGCTGTCTGCCGCTACCTGCTGATTGCCGGACTGATCGTAATAATACTGGCTTACAATGTAGCCGCTTTGTTCATTCAGCCTATTGCCGACGGAAGCGGAATAACCCAGCACCAAATGTTTTGTAGCGGACAGGTCGACGGTATATTGTGCGCCATAGTCGAAATTAACGCCGTTAACTTTGTTATCTTCTTCGATCCGTGAATCTATGGCGCCGGCCAGGCCAGGAAGCTCGGTCGACTGGAACTGCTTTAGGTTACCGAAAATGAAGGATACGTTGGCGCCGACGGTGAGGTGCCTGCCTATACCGAAGCCATAACCGAGGTATGCTTTGGTCAGGCCGCCTTCACCGGAATAAATGTAATTGGTGACATTGGTATCGACGTTGGCGCTGCCGGATGGCGTGGGCGAAGTACCAAATCCTTTTTGCGAGGTTTTATAATTGTAGCCGATCTCGCTGTAGGGCAATATACCAAAGCTTAAGGCCGAATTTTTTGTAACAGGGAATGCCATTACAATGTGGCTCAGCCGCGTATTAGCGTTCCGCGAGTCGGCAAATCCGTTTTTGCTTAAGGTCAATACATTGGTCGATACACCGGCGTCGATCGTGGTAAAAAATATCTTTCCGTATGATGCGGGGTTAATAACGTTTATGCTGTTGTAGCCGCCGATATTGTTTGTGGCTGTGGCAATGCCGCCCATGCCGATGTTTTGGGGCATAAGCTGGTTGTCGATATCACCTATGCCAAATTTGGAATATGGGGAACTGGTAGTAGCAGTCGACTGCGCCTGGGTCTTAGTTATAATGATCGCAAGTAAAAATGTTATAAAGAGCCGGGTATATTTAATCATTATCGTGTTGTATAACTGCGTTTAATCCTTTCAGAACCAAATGAGGCTCAATTTTAACATAGGGCGCAAAGATGCTATTTTTCAGCAGAGTATCAAAAAAATTGCTGTCGCCGCCGCTGAGTATGACGTTTGATACGGACCCTTGCTGCCGGTAGCTTTCAATAAAACCCTTCAACTCATATTTTATTCCATTCTGCACTCCCGAGCGTATGGCAGATGTCGTATCGTCGCCATAAAAGGCGTCAAAGTTTTCATCAGCATCCATCAGCGGTAATGCGCCGGTATAATAATTCAATGCTCTATAACGCATTTTCAGACCCGGCGATATGCTGCCTCCGAAATAATTTCCGGCAGCGTCCACATAATCGTAAGTAATGGCGGTACCCGCGCCGATTACCAGGTTGCTTTTACCGGGATACAGCCGGTGAGCCCCTATTACCGCTGCAAGCCTGTCGGGGCCGAGCGTTGCGGGGGTTTTATAGTGGTTGATGATACCCACCGCCATATTCGCACCGAAATATTTTAAATTCAACTTTTCGCCGACCTCTTCCTGCCATGCTTCGGCGCCCTTCCGCACGGACGCGATGATCGCCTGCCTTACGCCATATTTTTCTGCAAGGCCAAGTATAAGCCCGGCATCCGCAGCCTGGTATTGTTCAAACTGCAGCAGTTGGTCCTGCCTGAAAACTGCGATCTTGGTAAGTGTATTGCCAATGTCGATTACCAGGTTGGCCATCAGGCTTTAACCATTGACAATATCGATTCAAAAATAGCAAGTCCATCCTGGTTGGCCAGCAACGCATCCGCAGCGCGCTCGGGGTGCGGCATAATGCCGAACACGTTTCTTCCGGCATTGCACACACCGGCTATATTTTCAATCGACCCGTTCGGGTTCGCCTCATCGGTAATGCTGCCATATTCGTCGCAGTACCTGAAAAGTACCTGGTCGTTATCGTTCAGCGATTTGAGCATATCGGCATCGGCAAAATAATTACCCTCGCCATGCGCGATGGGGATTTTCAACGCGCGCTGCGGATCGATCTGAGATGTAAGCAGCGAATCGCTCGTTTGCGGGATCATGAAGATATTGCTGCAATTGAACTTGCGGTTTTTATTATGCAGCAAAGCGCCGGGCAGCATTCCGGCTTCGGTCAGTATCTGGAATCCATTGCATACCCCCCATACATAACCGCCCTTAGCGGCAAATTGAATCACTTCCTGCATAATGGGCGAAAAACGTGCTATGGCGCCCGACCGCAGGTAGTCGCCGAATGAAAAACCGCCGGGCAACACGACAAAATCGCAGCCCTGCAGGTCGTGATCCTTATGCCAAAGGCGAACCACCTGCTGGCCCATTATTTTTTCTAATACGTAGATGATATCCTCATCACAATTAGAACCGGGAAATATGACTACTCCAAACTTCATGTGACAAAATTAACATAACCCCCGAAATTTGAACGAATGCAAAAGTTAAAATTTGTTAAACTGGAAGTAGATCATGCTGGCCAGCAATATGATGAACACGCTTTCGTAGAACCAACGGGTGGTGGCATACAAAAAATAGTAAGCAAAGAATATCGCCACAGGGATAGCGCAAAGCAAAAAATGATCGAGGTGAAAATCGGGCCGTATATAAAATGAAAAACCGCCGATCAACGCAATGATCAGCAGCAATTGAAGCGACTTGCGGGTTTGCACAAAGCTTTT
>JAFDZK010000235.1 GCA_018267005.1 Bacteroidota bacterium | reverse complement strand
ATGCGGTCACCCGAAGCGAGGGGCTTTTGAACGATCTTGTAATAGGCCGTGCCGATTCGGAGATAAGGATATTCCTGTTCCATATTTCCCCTTATTTTCTGCGCAAACGGCGTTTAAAAACAAAATTTTCTGCTTTCTCGGCTATGTCTTTGTCGGTTAGCCTTTTATGGGACATCAGCCAGCTAACGATCTCCTTTTTAGAGAACCTGACACCACCGTTAGGAAGGACAATGCAGGGAATCTTTCCTGCGGATTTTAACTGGTAAAGGGTTTGGCGTGCGTAACCCGTAGTTTTCTCTGCTACCTCATAGCCTCCTATTTCATCTTCGTCGCTTGGCACCAGTATTGGTGCGGGCAAAGCTGTTGCGGATTCTTTTAAAATGGTCAACAGATCTGATACTTTAAGATCTATTACCCTGGTGTTTTCATTGATATTCATTCGACCTCCGTTTTGGTTAACGGAAGCAAAAAAATAGAACAAAATTGACCAATACGACCGATTGGGCGGTATCGTATGAACGTACTTTATGTCATGCTTGGGTACATTATGGAGTTCTATCCAAAACGTTTATTCTTTAAGGATTGATTTATATACCTCGACATAATCATCGGGTAAGGTTTTAAATCTTTCGTTCTCTAATACGACAAGTCCTTTGTTTTGACCGATCATAAAAACGGAATGCAATAATCCCCTATGACTTTTTTTCAAAATATCCTCCGAAAGTATTTTCCGGTCTTTGATGCAATATTTAAGGAAACCTGCCAGCGTTTTGTCGGGCGCACCATTACGTATAATTTCGGTAAGCGCTATTTTTCCCTGCTCATTATATTTAAAAAGTGGCCCGCTTTTACTATGCCTGTTTAGGTCTTCTATTAATTTTTTAAATGCCATTTCCTTTTCTTCTACTGTTTTACCTTGCCGCCAAAAATCATAGAATGACTGCGGTTTACGCAATAACTGAAAATCCTCCTTGTCTATCTGAGCAAGTGCAGAAAGTTGTTTTTGCCAGTCCTTGCTCCAAAACAGATAGAAAACAGCATCGATATTTTTCTTGTTTCCGGCAGGAAAAATCTGACCAATCAAGACGTAGCCTATAAAAGAGGTAATAATAAATCCCAAAAGACTTATAGCAACAAAATATGTGCCTTTAGAATAGACACCGAAACCCAAAAACAAAAGGCCGATCAACAAAAACGACAGGCCATAGAAAACCATCAGCAGGTAGTGAAAAATACTTACATTGATATAAAACAAACGAAGCTTGTTAACCTCTATCGGGTCAAGACCCTCAAAAGTACCCTTAACCTGCAATAAACGCTCCTGTGTCGGCAGATTATGAAAACGGCCACTTAGTTCGTCCTGCCAGTTTTTAAAACTTATCGATAAAAATAATTGGACAGGCAATAGCCAAATGCCTAACACGCCAAAGGTAATAATCAGCGGCAAGCGTATTCCAGGAACCAAAAGGTAGACCAGGGTAAACGCTATTACTAAACCGATTTCAAAAAAAACCTTTTTCATATTCAAAGTTTAGGAAATTTCAACATTTCGTTTCGTTTCTTTTCGTCAACGATTTTGGCATAGATTTGGGTCATTTCAATTTTACTGTGCCCCAGCAGTTCTTTCATAGTATATATATCGATTCCAAAAGTCAGGCCAATGGTCGCAAAAGTGTGCCGGGCAGCATGAAAATGGAGGTTTTTTTTCAGACCGGCTTCCAATGCCCAGAATTTTAAGTAAACATTCACTACCTGACTCGTTGGCAAATCCCAAAACACTTTCTTATTTGTAGGATGCTTGACCACTTTTGCAATAATCATTTTTGCTTCATCGGCCAATGGTACAGTAACAATTTTCTTTATCGTTTTTGCCGGTCGAAAAATCAGCTGATCGTTAACAATTTCATCATAATGCAATTTCTTAATATCCGAAAAACGCAAACCAGTAAAACAAGAAAATATAAAAGCTTCCCTGATCTGGCTGTTTCCTCTTTTGGGAACGTAATGAGCTAAGGTTCTCACTTCCTCAATAGTGAGAGTGGTTCGCTCTGAGTCTTCCTCCTCGATAATCTTAAAACTACCAAAAGGAGAAGTTTGAATAATCCCTTTAATTACCAGTTTATTGAAATGCTGCCTGAATACGGACATGTAGGCATTAGTTGTATTTCTGCTAACCTGATTAAGCAGGTAACTCTGAAATTTATCTAAAAATTCTTCATCTACTTCCTGGAATAATATGCTTCGTTTGGGGCAATACTTTCCAAGATGAATGATCAGGCATTCCAGTTTATAATTAAATTTCTTTGCAAGGCATTGACCAAGATAGTCCTGAAGATAATAATTGATCTTGGCAGGTTGCTTATAGCCATGCTCCGAGAAATTCAGTTCGTCCTCTCTTTTATTACGAAGTGCTTTAATAATCTTCAGTTTCTCTTTATCAGGTTCGCTAATACGGCTTGCTGCATCAGAATAGTCTTTATCGACATAAATCTTAAGAAACTCGTAATTGCGCTTACCTTTACCCTCACCGGTATTGGAATAGACATCCAAATAAGCACTAAATTTGCCTGTGCTTAGCTTTTTGTATCTAATAGTTACCATGACTTATTAATTACTGTTTATTGTTACTTTTGTTACTCGTTAAACCTAAATAGTAACACCCAAGTAACAAAAGTAATATAAAATAGAATAAAAAACAAAAGATTAAGGAAGCTATTAAAACGTATTTAACATTGATAATCAACACATTAATATCATTAATCTATCCCATTCTTTACGGGATTATATACTCTTAAAAGCATGGCAGGCATCTACATCCATATCCCTTTCTGCAAACAAGCCTGTTATTACTGCGATTTCCATTTCAGCACATCGCTCGCCTATAAACCGCAGCTCTTTGACGCGCTGATGAAAGAATTAGCGCTGCAAAAGGACTATTTGAGCGGCGAAACCATTGAGACCATCTATTTCGGCGGCGGCACGCCCTCCCTGCTGTCAAGCGAAGAAATAAATTCGATCATTGATGCGATAACAAGTATCCATTCCGTGGCTTCCGGCGCCGAGATTACACTGGAAGCTAACCCGGACGACCTGACACCGGAGAAGATCAAGTCGTTACGGCAAAAGCCGGTAAACCGTTTCAGCATCGGCATACAATCTTTTTTTGACGACGACCTGGCCTGGATGAACCGCGCGCACCGGTCCGGCGAAGCCGACAGCTCGGTGAAACGTGCACAGGACGCGGGTTTTGAGAATATTACCGCCGACCTGATCTACGGCTATCCGCTGCTGACCGGCCAGAAATGGAAAACAAACCTCGAAAAGATATTCGCGCTGGAAATACCGCACGTTTCAGCGTATTCAATGACCGTGGAACCCCGAACGGCGTTAGCTTCGTTCATTAAACAAAAAAAGCAGCCGCCGATGAACGAGGAGCAAAGTGCGGAACAATTTTTATACCTGGCGGACGCCATGCAGCGGCAGGGTTTTGAGCATTATGAAATATCTAATTTTTGCAAACCGGGGCATTACTCCAGGCATAACACCAATTACTGGAAAGGTATAAAATACCTTGGCATCGGCCCATCGGCGCATTCGTACGACGGCGAAACGCGCCAGTGGAATATCGCCAACAATGCCAAATACATCAGCAGTATAAACGACAAAAAAATTCCGGCTGAAAAAGAAATTTTAACCGAAGCCGACCGGCTGAACGAATACATCATGACCTCGCTGCGTACCATGTGGGGGCTCGACCTGGACAAGCTGAATAGCATCGCTGCCGGCGCATCGGAACCGCTGCTAAGATCTGCCGCATCTTTCTCCGAACGAGCATGGCTGAGGCAGGAAGAAAACAAAATTTACCTCACGCAAACCGGCAAACTTTACGCCGATCATATTGCCTTGGAACTGTTTTTTTGATAATATATTAAAACTGCGCGCTACGAAATTTCCTCGGCTGCGGTTTTAAACTCCTCACAACCTGGAGCTATTAGAAAGTCCTTGTCTATGAAAACTACGCCCGGAATGCGGCCGTATCTCTCTGCAAATTATCAGCAATTAAAATGAAAAAATTGATCATCGCGGTGTTTGCAGTAGCAGCTATTGCAATAGCACCCAACACTTTCGCTCAAACCAAAATGGTAGGTGGTGCAGCTATGTACCCTACTAAAAACATTATCGAGAATGCCGTTAATTCCAAAGACCACACCACGCTGGTTGCCGCTGTAAAAGCAGCAGGACTGGTTGAAACGCTGGAAGGCGCCGGCCCTTTTACCGTATTCGCCCCGACAAACGAGGCATTTAAGAAACTGCCGGCCGGTACGGTAGACAATCTGCTGAAGCCTGAAAACAAGGATATGCTCGTGAAAATCCTCACCTATCATGTGGTTGCCGGCCGCCTAAGCTCGGAAGACCTAGCGGCTAAGATCAAAGAAGGTGACGGCAAAGCCGAACTGACTACCGTCCAGGGCGGTAAACTTTGGGCCATGATGAAAGGGAAAAAACTGTACCTAGTTGATGAAAAAGGAAATAAGTCGTGGGTGACCATCGCCGACGTAAACCAGAGCAATGGCGTAATACATGTAGTGAACACAGTACTGATGCCTAACTGATCGGTTGGCGTTTTACAGTGTGCAGTTTGCAGTGTGTAAATACTGCCAGCTGCAAACCGCCAAATGCAAACTAAAAAGCCCGGGGCTCAACGCAACCGGGCTTTTTCTCGTCAATTAGGTATTCAAATGCGCATGTAATTTTCAAATTGTGCTTTTTACACTATTTTTGCCGCGTTAAAATAATGTGAACATGGGTTTAATTTTGACAGAGATAGACAGGGTAGATCGCATAAGTAAAGAAGATTTCATCCATAACTATCTCAAACCCCGCCGGCCTTTGATCATCCGTAAAGCCACCGAAACCTGGCCCGCGCTGAAAAAATGGACCTTCGATTATATGAAGGAAGTTGTAGGCGACATTACCGTTCCGCTTTATGACAGTTCCAAAGCCGACCCGTCAAAACCCATCAATGCTGCTGCGTCCGAAATGAAGTTTAGCGACTACATGGACCTCATTCAAACACAGCCTACCGATCTTCGCATATTCCTTTTCGACCCGATAAAATACGCGCCGAAGCTGCTGGACGATTACCGCTCGCCGACCGACCTGATGGGCGGTTTTTTGGATAAATATCCCAACATGTTTTTCGGCGGAGCCGGCTCGGTTACTTTTTTACATTACGACATCGACCTGGCGCACATATTTCATACGCATTTCAACGGCCGCAAGCATGTGATCTTGTTCGATTACAAATGGCGCGAGCGCCTTTATTGCATACCCTTCGCCACCTACGCGCTGGAAGACTATGATATAGCTAACCCGGATTTTGAAAAATTCCCGGCACTGAACGGCGTCGAAGGCCAGCAGGCATTTTTAGAACACGGCGACACGTTGTTTATGCCCACCGGCTGGTGGCATTACATGAAGTACCTCGACGGCTCGTTCTCCATCTCGCTGCGCGCCTGGGATAAATCGTGGGCCATTAAAGCGCAAAGCTTATACAACCTGACCATCCAGCGCAAGTTCGACGATATCATGAAAAAGAACTTCAGGCAGGGTTACATGGGCTGGAAGGAAGAACTTGCTGTAAAACGGGCCAATAAAGCGCTGGCTAAAGGTCAGCCTAAATGATCGGGCAGCCTTTCTTAGCCTGATTGCTAATCACGATAAAAACATTACCTTAGCGAGCTCTGGCTCATGCAGTGTACGGGGACTTTGATAACCCTTGTTCAATGTCCGTACCGGAATCTTAAACAATTATGAGTTTCATTCTTGAGCCGATCGACACCGTCGATCACATCGATCCTGCAGAATTTAGGGAAAAATACCTGAAACCGCGGCGGCCCCTAATTATAAAAGGATTGACCAATGATTGGCCGGCACGCGAAAAGTGGACAGCCGGCTACATGAAGGAAACTGTAGGCAAAAAAGTCGTCCCCCTGTACGACAATTCCAAAGCCGACCCATCGAAGCCCATCAATGCCAAAGCTGCCGAAATGGCTTTTGACGCGTATATCGACCTCATCATGTCCCAACCCACCGAGCTGCGCATTTTCTTTTTCAATATTTTCAAGCACGCACCGCAGTTGATGGACGATATCATACTTCCGCGGGACCTGATGGGCGGCTTCCTCGAAAGTATGCCGGCCATGTTTTTCGGAGGTTCGAATTCTGTTACATTTCTTCACTACGACATCGATCTGCCCCACATTTTCCATACACATTTTGTCGGGCGGAAGCACGTGATCCTGTTCGAGAACAAATGGAAACGCCGGCTTTACTGCCTGCCGAATGCCACTTACGCGCTGGAAGATTACGACGTGCTGAACCCCGATATTGCCCGCTTTCCGGCGCTTGAAGGGATAAGAGGCACCGAAGCTTTCCTGGAACACGGCGATACGCTTTTTATGCCGACCGGCTATTGGCACTGGATGAAATACCTGAGCGGCTCATTTTCGCTAAGCCTTCGCGCCTGGGATGCATCCGTCAGCCGCAAAGCGGCAAGCGTTTACAACCTGGCTATAAAAGGCGGCGTCGACAGCCTGCTGAAAATGACTTTCAAAGGCAATTATGCGCAATACCGCGAAAAGCTGGCGGTAAAATGGGCGGACAGGGCATTAGCTGCCGGCAAGCCGTGGTAGAGACACAAGATTTTGTGTCTCTACGGATTATTTCTTCATCTCATTCAACTTCCTCCTGGTATCTTCCGTCTCGTGCAATCTAAGTGATTGGGTATAAGCCTCAATCGCATGAGGTTTGTCACCGCGCGCAGCATAATAGTCGCCGAGGCTGTCAAATGCATTAGAGCTTTGCGGATGATTTTCCGTGTTCATTCTAAACAGCTTGTAAGCATCATTCCACCGGCCCAGTTCCATGCAACTGTAAGCATAGTCATTCACTTGTGCCTCGGTAGGCTCAACGTTATAACCGAGCTTCTGAGAGATCATTTTATAGTGATCGACCAGTACCGAAGCAAAGCTTATTTCGGGCCGGTTTATCAATTCCGCCGTACTTAATGAATAGTAGTAAAACAAATAGCGAAGGGCGTCATATTCGGATACCAGCTCAACGGTGCCATGGCGTTCGTCCGGGTAAAATTTTGATCTCCACCTCAAGCCGGCCGGTTTGCTACTGCGCAAGAAATGAACAAAAGGTATCACCGCCCTGGGTATCATGGTAATATACGAAGTGTCCTTTAACACCGATACGGTATCTTCTCCCGCCGGCATATTATTCGCTATGGCAATAAACAGCGATTTTTTATTGAAGTTGTGCTTTGCCAATTCGTCTTCATTTTTTTTGATCCATCGCTGATCATCCCACCAAAGGCTCGGATCGAGGGCTATATAGGCATTAAACAAGCCGGTATGGTCCAGGAATGCATTCATGACAGTGAG
>JAFDZK010000234.1 GCA_018267005.1 Bacteroidota bacterium | reverse complement strand
AAATTTTCCAATGGTCAGCGTTCCGGTCTTATCAAACACCACCGTAGTGACCTTTCGCGAATTCTCAAAAGCGGTCCTGTTTTTGATCAGCAAGCCATGTCGGGCAGCAAGCGAGGTTGATTTCGCCACCACAAGCGGGACTGCGAGCCCCAACGCATGCGGACAGCAAATGACAATGACGGTGACCATTCGCTCCATTGCGAAAGCCAGGTCTTTACCTGCGACAAGCCAGATGACAAATGTGGCTATACCGGCGGCAAGCGCAATTATGGTCAGCCATTTGGCTGCTTTGTCGGCCAATAACTGTGTGCTTGATTTGGCATCCTGCGCTTCCTTTACCAGGTTAATTACCTTTGATAAATAAGAATCGCTGCCACTATTGGTAACTTTAACCTTCAGCGAGCCGTTACCATTGATCGATCCCGCGATGACATCCTGGCCCTTCGACTTCTGAACCGGAGTGGATTCCCCGGTAAGCATGGATTCATTCAGGTAACTGTCCCCATCTTCAATGATGCCGTCTGCAGCAATTTTTTCTCCGGGCTTTATGAGGATAATATCACCTTCCTTTAAACTATCGGTTGTTACTTCTTCTATGTTTTCACCTTTGACCAGATGTGCCTCAGCGGGCAGCAGTTGTACCAGCAATTCGAGCTCCCTGGATGCTCCAGCTACCGACCGCATTTCGATCCAGTGCCCTAATAACATGATAAGGATCAGCGTATCCAGCTCCCAGAAAAAATCCATCCCTTTAAGGCCAAATACGGTTGCAGCGCTATAGATATAAGCCACTGTAATTGCAAAGCCAATGAGCGTCATCATCCCAGGGCTTTTCGTTTTCATCTCGCTCATCCAGCCGGTGAGAAAAGGCCAACCCCCGTAAAGAAAAACAATAGTCGATAAGGCAAATAGCAGATATTGTGAACCTGCAAAACTAATGTCCAAGTGCAGCCAGTGCTGTATCATCTTTGAAAAAAGCAGAATGGGAACCGTCAGAACCAGGACGGCAAAGAACCTTTTCCTGAAATCACCGATCATCATCGCGTGATGATCATGCCCGGTATGGTTCATTGCATGATTTCCGGCAGATGGTTTTTCCATATGCTGATGAGCCTTTGAGTGCTCATGTGATTTTTGATGATTGTGATTGGTTTCCATAATTGCCTTATTAATAAGTTATTGCTAATCCTGCTCCTAGGCCCATATCGCTGTCGTAATGTGTAGATACGGAAAAATACTTGGTAATTATATACCTGAAACCTGCCATGTATTCTTTATCGGTATTGACCATGAGACTGAAGCGCAGCCTGGGTGACAGGGGGATATCCTCCCTGCTCAGTTGAAACCGAAGCTTTCCATTGCCGTCAACCCGGGCGTCTGCAACAAATAACATTGGCAGGGTATATGCGATACCTGCCACCGCGGTATGCCGGTGATCTTTGTCACTTCGCTGCCCGAACATATTGGTAAGCTCGTTACCAAAGATATTTTTCTCGTTTGGATCATATTGCTTGTAGTGATAATCAAAACCGACGTAAGGAAACAGCCATTGCATTTTTCCGAGGTAACGCCCGACCATTGTCTCGCTTTCGTAGCCCATCCTGTCACTTAACCCCAGGTGCCATAATGAATTTACCTTCCAGCGCGTATTAGCTGCCATGATCTCACCATCGCTGCCATTGCTTTCCAAACCTACCCTTGCCATTAAATGTGCCATACGGTCATCTTTTTTGACCATTTGAAAGGCCTTCGGAGGGTCAGGCAATTCGGGATTGGGTGGCGAATTTTCATATTCAAATATCCTGCCCATACCACTCATCATGTGATAAAGAATATGGCAATGAAAAAACCAGTCGCCGCTCTCGGTTGCTGCAAACTCAATCGTATCACGCTCCATCGGCATAATGTCCAGCGTATTTTTTAAGGGTGAATAATCTCCCTGCCCATTCAGCACCCTGAAAAAATGACCGTGCAGGTGCATGGGATGGCGCATCATCGTATTGTTATATAAGACGATGCGTACATTCTCGCCTTTATGAATCAGTATTTTATCCGCCTCAGAAACCGTTTTATTATTGATTGTCCAGACATACCGGTTCATGTTTCCCGTTAATTCAAAATACAGGTTTTTGGTCTGCTGTTCCGGCAGGTTGGTTTTATGCGTCGCTTTCAACATACCATAGTTCAGCGTAACTATATCGGTTGGCGCACTGCCCATATCCATTCCGGCCATATCGTCTTTTTTCTTTGCAGCAGTGGAATCCTTATCCATATGCATACCGGGCATATCTTCCTTTTTTGTTTGCAGTTTTTCCGGCCCGGTAATTTCAGGGTACATTACCGTATTCATATCCATCGTCTGGTTGCTCATCTGCATGCCCTCCATTTGCTTCATATCGCCATTCATTTGCATCATATCGTTCATCATCTGCATCCCGGCAAAGTATTTCAGTTTGGGTAAATGAGGGGCGTAAGTTTTCGGGCCAGTTCCCAGCCACAGCGAAGCAGATTTCGTGCGGTCTTCCGGGGTGGTTAAAAACTCATAGCTGCCATTCTCGGGAATAGTGACAATTACATCATAAGTTTCAGCTACCGCAATGATGAGCCTGTCTACCTCTACCGGTTCTACATCTTCGCCATCATTGGCCACTACAGTCATTTTGCCTCCCGCCCAGGCGAGCCAGAAATAAGTGGACGAGCTGCCGTTAACGATGCGTAGCTTTACTTTATCGCCCGGCTTAAACTGTGGCTGGTAGCGTTCCGGCTGTCCATTGATCAGAAACCGGTCGTAAGCTACATCACTTACGTCCATCGCCGTCATCCGTTTCCACTCATTGGTCAGCTTGGTTTTGAAATGTCCCGAGCCTATTGCTTCCGAATAGCTTTGCGTTGTACCCTTGCGGATACTGAACCAGTCGGTTTGGTTATGCAGGCTGCGGTTGACCTCGCGGGGGCTCATGTCCGTCCAGTCACTGAGTACCATTGGGTATGCTTTCATTTTTGGTTCGTCCCGTTTGCGGAAGATCAACGCACCGTACATGCCGGACTGTTCCTGTAATCCCTGGTGGGAATGATACCAATAGGTGCCGTTTTGAACTACCGGGAACTTGAACAGGTGCGTCTTGCCGGGGGCAATAGGTTGTGTGGTTAAATACGGCACACCATCGTATTGATTTGGCAGGATAACGCCATGCCAGTGAATAATGGTTTTTTCTTTCAACGAATTATGCACATAGATCTCTGCTGTGTCACCTTCCGTAAAATAAAGCGTGGGCATGGGGATGCTGCCATTGGCTGCGATGGCATGGCGTTTCTTTCCAGTATAGTTAACTATCGTATCCTTTATGTACAAGTCATAACGTATGGTCTTGCCACCGCCAATTACCGAAACTGCAGGATTTCCGGGATGTGCTATATTGGCCGGCTCAGCAACTTGCTTGTTGTTCTTCACAGGCCGGTTTTCTTTTTTTTTATCCGGGCTTTGCGTTTCAGGTGTTTTTGTCGCTTTTGGCATAGACATGTTCATGGGAACTTGCGCAGATGCAGCAAAGCCAACTATACCAAAACCCAGGATCATCAGTATTTTTCTCATTACATTTATTTAAACAAATAATTTATAGCCTTTTTTGAGAGGCGAAAATGCGTATCGCTCTAATCTTTATTGACTGTATTAACTTTTCGTATCCAGCTTAAGACCGCCGTAGTATCCTGCCTGCTCATTCTGGCACTGCGGTGGACCAGCAAGTAGGATGAAAGCGGCATGGAGCCTTCAGTAAGGCTATTTCCGATTGCACGCAGCTTGTTCCTTCTTTTGCGTTCCGAATAGGTTCCGAACTCATCGAAGTTGAGGTCTTCCTTTCCATGCCGCACATGCCTGTCCAGTAAGTACCGGACAGGCTGAATATGCATGTACCAGGGATAGCGGGTATTATCACTATGGCAATCGTAGCATGATCTTCTAAGGATACCTTTCACATTTGGCGGTATTTCATAGACCCCTGAAATACTATTATGCGGCTCTTGGCTGCTTTTATTCTCATATCCTGGTATAAACTGGATGACTATCGCTAAAACGGCCAGTCCAATCAACAATTTATTCCTGATCTTTTTCATATTACGGCTTTAGCTCTTCCTTAACAGTACCACAATGCGGCATTTTTAAACCCAGGTAAGGGTTTTCGATGGCTTTGCTTTCGCTTAACCAGATAGCACCTTTTTGGTTATTATACATGGGACAATGGTCCACATATAATGATCGGTTTGTTCCCAGCAATTTGACAAGGTCATACATATCCTTGCTCAACATATCGAAATGCTCGCGCTGATGCGGCAATTTTCCTCCGCTCTTGCCGATGTGCTCCGCATTTTCTTTAGCATCGTCTGCTATATCAGTAAAAGCCTTTTTCTGATCGGCGGTCAAAGCGGACTGGTCAAATTTGCCGAAGGCATCATCCAGCGCCTTACCGGCAGCTGCTGCATCGTTGCTATTATCTTTGGCTAGTGCATTTTTTAGCGCCAGGTAATCACTGATCAATTCATCGGCTTTGCCGTTTACACTTTGTCCGGTTGATTTTGCTGGTGTCGTTTGAGCAGTATCTTTCGCTGCATTCGAAGATGTCGTTTTACCACTGTTGTTGCAGGCGGTTATAGAGAGCGCAGCGATCAAACTCAGCGCGCCTGCGATTAATATATTTTTCATGACTGTTCTTTTTAATGGTTATACTATTTGTTTAAAGTTTCTGTAATCTTACCGCAGGTCGGCATCTGGTTGCCGAAATAAGGGTTTTTGATTGCAGCATCCGCAGTGAGCCAGTAGCTCTTTTTCATCGGGCAGTAATCATAATAAACAGGCTGACCTGTAAGTTTTACAGCTTTTGCCAGCTTGAAAAAATCAGCCGAAAGGCCGGCAAAATATTCACGCTGCTTTGCTATGTCCTTGTTGTCGGCAATATGTTTTGACTCTGATGCCAGGCTTTCCTGTGTGGACATAAAAGCCTTCTTTTCATCAGCAGAAAGGGCCTTCATATCAACAGCGCCAACCGCTTTTGTAAAGTCGCCGGCATGTGCCGAGGCATCCTGCGCGTTTGAATTGACCAGGGCGTTTTTGATCCCATAATAATGCGAAAGCAAAGGGGATAATTGAGATTGCTGTTCCTGGGCGAAAACCGGTTTCACCGATACTGTTGCTATCAGTGCAACTATTAAAAATATCTTTTTCATGACCGTTATTTTTTTGTTTTTGTGTTCTATAAATGGATTAATTATGCCTGCCCTAACGGCAGCATTTTTTACAAAAAGCACCTTGAATAATTTGATCATCAGCTTTTTTATCTTTTTTATAAGCTCAATCATATCTTATCAATGGGCTTTCTCCCTGTCTTTTGTGTTGCCTTGAATTTGCTGGGTGTCAGCCCGGTAATATTTTTAAACTGGGCGGACAGGTGAGCGCTGCTGCTGTAGCCCATTTTCCAGGCTATTTCATTCAGGTTCAGTTCACCATATTCCATCAGCTCTTTTACCTTTTCGATCTTCTGCTGGATAATGAATTTTTCGATAGTTGCATCCTCAGATTCGGAAAACATCCTGCTGAGGTAAGTATATTCTTTGTGCAGGCTGGAGGACAGGTATTCTGAAAACGTAAAGCGGACATCTGCGAGGTCGCTGTAATGTACCTTTTCGATCACCAGGTTTTTAATCCGTTCTACCAGTCGGTCTTTCTCACTGTCGATCAGCTCAAATCCGAGCAATTTGAATTCGGAGCTGATGCTGCTCAGTTGGGCCGCATCTGGGCTGGGCTCAATATCCGCGATTCCAAGCATGATATTGGTTACATGAAACCCTAAATTTTCCAGATGCTGTTTAACGACCAGTATGCAACGGTCGCAAACCATATTTTTTATACGAAGTATCATAATTATTCAAGCTTAAAAAGATAAAAGACAAGGGATGTCTATGCTGCAAACAATATCGCAGCAAAAGCTTGAATCAGATCAGGAGGGAACAAAATCGAATGGAAATATCTTTACCGGATGCTGCCGGTGGTGCATTGCTGTCTGTCCAGGAACTATTGATGATAACCGGCTCCCGAAATGTAATGTCACGAAGGTCTACCCGGTAGTCAATTTTGGCCACTGGTGTAAACGGGAAGTCCAGGGCAGGTTTTATATTTTCTTTAACGGCATAACTGCCATGCTTTTTGCAGCAATCACAGTCCTTATCCTTACCGCAACCTTTGTGATGATGTTGCGCATGGCTGTCGTGATGGGCAAGGGCCAAAGCAGGCCGCTCCAAAAACCATTGAGCGCTGCAGTGTACTATGCAGACGAACATACCTGTTGTAAGTAATAGGTAAAATGTTGCCAGACAGAACACTGCAATTTTTTTCATCAAAACAAAGTTATTTATTCCGGGCCAATCATTTTTACAAAATTTTGCTTAAAATTTATAGAATTACCTGAAGGACAATCCGATAAAAAATTAGCCTTTTAGGCATTGGTAAACAGGGCGTTATCCTGGTCGTAAGACAACGATCGCCCTGCCGTTGACTAAACTGTTGTCATCATCTCTCTGCAAGCGGATGCACATTTACGGCAGGCTTTTGCGCATATGCGGCAATGTTCCATTCCATTCGCTGCATGTTTTTCACATTCTTCAGCGCAGCTGTCGCACACATCCGCACAAATACGACATACGTCATCGCTGTATTCACCGCCAAGGGCCATTAGATCAGCGGCGCAGCGGCAGATGGCAGCGCATTCGAGGTCCAGGCGAATGCAGTTTTTTAGTTTGTCTATTCCCGATTCATTTAAACATGCCGCAGCGCAGCGATTACAGTAAGCTGTGCATGCCAGGCAGGCATCTATACAACTTTGAGATTGTTCATTTGACATAATAATTTTTTTAAGGTTGTTAACTATTTCATTTTATAAGGCATCGGTTTTTTTACATCTTCATTTTCATCAGCTGCGGATACAGCCTTAGAAATACTTCTCCGCCCATTGGATTTTTCCCGTACAGGCTATTGAGCTTGCTATCGGCAGCATATAATGTAAGTTGTCCCCCTGCGGCAAGATTAAGCGGGCCTATTTTAAACAGGTCAATATATGATTTTGTATTAGAATATCTTATCAACAATCCCTGCGCAACAACTTTAGCGTTTCAAACTATATAAACGATTATTGCAGTGAGTTTGAAAGGCCTTGGGCTCCGATGTTTATCTGAATAGTCATTTATTAAGAAAAAGAAGCTGCTTTTTGGGCAGCTTCTTGACTTTCAAAGATAATTATTCTGCGTTGACATACTGAAAATATTAGTTTTTTCAAGGTATTCTACTTGCTTTTTTGGCTTTCTAAAAGTAAAAAGCCACCACAACTTGTAGCGAAGACAGAAATTGTAAAAGATTATGGGCGGAATTACACCAACCGACCAGACAATCAATATCAGTAGCGGGACATAGCTAATAT
>JAFDZK010000233.1 GCA_018267005.1 Bacteroidota bacterium | reverse complement strand
ACGGTTTCAAAACATTTACAAATACTCACCGAATGCGAATTGCTCAAGCAGGAGCAAAACGGAAGGGAGATCTATTATCACATCAACGCAGGCAAAATGAAAGCAATAGCCGAATTTATCGAACCATTCCGCAAGATGTGGGATGACCGGTTCAACAAATTGGAGGAGATCATGAAAAACTATAAAAAGCAATAATTATGGAACTGAAGACGAAGGTATACGCCGAAGACGGCAAACATGATATAGTGATAACCCGGGAGTTCAATCTGCCGCGGGAATTGGTTTTCCGGGCGTTTACCGAGCCCGAACTTATCGAGCAGTGGATGGGAAACAAGGTGCTTCAATTTGAAGCAAAGAAGCATGGCGGGTGGCACTTTCAGAAAAAGGATGACCAGGGGAACGTGGTATTTGAGGCCGATGGCGTCATCCATGAGCTTACACACAACCGGAAGATCACGCGCACTTTTGAAATGTACAACACGCCTTTTGGCGTGCAATTGGAGGTAAGCGACTTTGAAGAGCTTGGCGAGGACAAGAGCAAGGTTACGCTGCACACTGTTTACGAAACGGTAGCGCAACGCGACGAGGTGCTGAAACTGCCCTTCAGGCAGGGTATCAACTGGGCGCATAACCGGCTCGAAGAAGTGATGAGCAAATTCAAACAACAAACACGTTAATCAATAATAAAATGGCACACACAGCAATTTATTTAAACTTCGACGGCAAGGCCGAAGAAGCATTTAACCACTACAGGAAAATTTTCGGGACTGAATTCGCCGGCCCCATGGTGCGGTATAAGGACAATCCGTCGCAGGGCGTTGAGCTTTCCGAAGCCGATCTCGGGAAGATAGCCCACGTGGCCTTACCTATTACGGGCGGCGTACAGATCATGGGCAACGATGTGCTCCAAAGCCTGGGGCAGAAACTGGTAGCAGGAAACAATTTCACCCTCGTTTTGAGCCCTGATGCAAAGGATGAGGCCGACAGGCTGTACCAGGGATTGGCAGAAGGCGGCCCGGAAAGCGTTGCTCCGCACGAAGAATTCTGGGGTTACTGGGGCACGTGCACCGACCGTTTCGGGATACGCTGGATGTTCAATATTGTTAAACAGTGGTCATGATGGTTAACCGTTAAAAGCAACCGAAATGGAAAAGAGAAGGCTAATTTGGTATTGGATCATCACGGCGCTGCTGTCCTTTTGCATCTTATTCGGCGGGTTGGTGCAGGCGCTCCAATTACCGGATGTATTAAAAGGCTTTAAGCCGTTGGGTTATCCCAACTACTTTATTTCGCTTATCGGTATCTGGAAGATGCTGGGCGTAGTAGCGATATTGCTGCCGGGATTTAAGTTGCTAAAAGAATGGGCCTACGCCGGCATATTTTTCACAATGACCGGCGCCGTGATCTCGCATCTTGCCAGCAACGATATTCGGCCACAAATCATTGCGCCTTTTGTGCTGGCGGTTTTCACTGTCTTGTCGTGGTATTTGCGGCCGGCCAGCAGAAAGATGATTGCGGCCAATCCGTAGGCAACATCGTATATTTACAAATAAAGGTAATATGGCGGCGGACGCATTTAAAGTGACAGTACATATGGCTTCCAGTCTCGACGGCGTTATTGCCAAAAGGGACAACAGCGTTTCATGGTTCGGGACGTCGGACCATTATGAAAAAGGAATTACGGTTACTGAACAGGCTGTGGCTGAATTCCTTAAGACAATAGATTGCTACGTAATGGGCGCCCGGACCTACGAACATGCTTTGGAGCTTTCCAAATCGTACGGTTGGGCCTATGGAAATGTGCCGGTTATTGTATTAACTCACCGGAACTTGCCTGTCGACAGGCCGAACATTGAGATTTACTCAGGCAGCCTGGATATGTTAATAGACAGACAGTTGAAGCCCAAATACAAAAATGTGTGGGTTGTTGGAGGCGCTGCCCTTGCAGGCGATTTTATTCGTTCAAACTTGGCCGATGAAATACGATTATCGGTCATTCCGATTATTTTAGGCGGCGGCCTGCGTTTTTTCGATCATGTCGGCGATGAGCATACGCTGCACTTGGAAGAAGTAACGGCCCACAAAAATGGGGTGGTGGAACTACGTTATGAAATAAAGAAAGAACAAGTATGATAACAGAGGGCGCGAATCCAAAGGTTAACTGGTTTTTCGAAAAAGCCACACAATGGCAGGAAGAATATGAGAAGCTAAGGGCAATTTGTCTTAGCTGCGGACTGACCGAGGAATTGAAATGGGGCCAGCCCTGCTACACGTTTGGTAAAGGGAACATCGTACTCATACACGGTTTTAATGAATACTGCGCATTGTTGTTTTTCAAGGGCGTGTTACTGAAGGATCCCGAAGGCGTACTGATCCAGCAGACGGAGAACGTGCAGGTACCGCGGCAAATGCGGTTTACGGGTTTGCTCCAGATAGTCCAGCAAGAGGCGATTACTAGGGCTTACATCCATGAGGCAATCGAGGTGGAGAAGCTGGGCCTGAAAGCGGAACTGAAAAAGACCTCGGATTTTCCGACGGCCGAAGAATTTCAGCATAAACTGGATGCGATCCCTGCCCTGAAAAAGGCCTTTGAATCGCTTACGCCCGGTCGTCAGCGTGGCTATCTGCTTTATTTCTCCCAGGCCAAACAAGCCAAAACCCGCCAGGAGCGGGTTGAAAAATATATTCCGCAGATTTTGGCGGGAAAAGGGTTGGATGATTGAATATGCAACTTTTACGGAATAGTTATGAATTTGTCGCCGGATATGATACCGGAATCGCTTGTTACGCTGGCCATAGTAGCACCGTCGTAAATAAATGAGATCACCGGCTGAACTGCCGGGTCCAGCCCTTCCAGTTCCAGGAAATAATGCAGTTTAAGTACCTCGCCCGATTTCACATTTACCGCGTAAGTCTTGTTGCCGAGCTGGGAATAGATATTTATCAGCGTATCCGACGACGGCTGTTCAGTAACCGAAAACGAATAAATAGTAAGCGTCGTGGTTACATTGCTGATCACAATTTGCAGCTTGTTTGCAGGCGCCGGGGTAGAGTTTTTGTGGCATGCCGTTAGGAAACAGCAGCCGATTAAAATTGACAGCAACATCTTTTTCATTATTGTGACGTTTCCAGTCAATTACGTAACGATTTTGGTTTTGGTTTGCTTCGTGGCTTTACGAAGTTTGTAACTTCGGGCCGGCGCATATCTGAATTAATATCTATGAGCAATAAGAGACATTTATCAGAACAACAGCAACAAGAACTGCTTAACACCTTGCAAGCCCGTTTCGCCCAAAACATACATCGCCACAAAGATATCGAGTGGGCAAAAGTTCAGGCCAAACTGGGAGCCAATCCCCAAAAGCTCTGGTCGCTAAACCAAATGGAAGCCACAGGTGGTGAGCCGGATGTTGTCGGTCATGATGAGAAAACGGGCGAATACGTCTTTTACGATTGCTCGGCACAAAGTCCTGCCGGCCGGAGAAATCTGTGTTATGACCGCAAGGCATTGGATGCACGAAAGCAATTTAAACCGGCAAATAGTGCTATGGATGTAGCCTCCGAAATAGGCATCGAGCTTTTAACAGAAGAACAGTACCGTGGGTTGCAGCAACTTGGAGAGTTCGATACGAAGACTTCGAGCTGGATACAAACGCCTGATAAGATCAGGAAGCTGGGCGGTGCCCTGTTTTGTGACCGCCGTTTCGACACCATCTTTGTGTACCACAACGGGGCCGGTTCCTATTATGCCGCCCGGGGATTTCGCGGTTCGTTAAAGGTTTGAAACAAATGGAGTAAATTTTTGACTTTGCGAAATGAGTGTTATATTTAGAATGTGATCTAAACCCTTATGAAATCAATGATCGCCCGTGCCCCGTTGTCATATTTTACAGTAATTTCATTTATTTTATTTGTCTGCGGCTGCAGCAAGAAACCGACGCCCATCGTCATTACCACGGTTCCCTTAAAAACCGTAAGTGTTTCAACCATCGCCGGCGGCAGTAAAGGTTATTATGATGGCGTAGGCGCCAGTGCACGATTTGATTCTCCAAATTCAGTAGCCGTCGATGCAATGGGCAATTTGTACGTTGTTGATTATAATAATAAAGCGGTTAGAAAAATTGACGGTTCCGGCGTCGTTACCACCCTATATCGCGGCATCAATAACTTGTATCAGGCTACGATTGATCAAAGCGGAAATCTATATGTATTAGAAGGACCTGGCATACTTTACAAATTTGGCCACGACGGCACATCCTCCTTTTACGGGCCATTTCAAACGTCTTTACCAGTTGCAATTGCAAGCGATGGCGCGGGAAACGTATACGAAGCTACTTTTGCTCTTAACGACTATTATATTAAAAAAATCAGTACCGGCGGAAGCAATACTGTTTATGCCGGGACCGGATCTCCGGGTCATACAGACGGCCCACTTTTATCGGCGACAGTAGCTCCGAACTACCTGGCAATTGATCAATCCGGCAATTTATACATACTCGAGGCAAATGATCAAGGAGATTTAATCCGGAAAATCACACCGGCAAACGTCGTTACAATGAGTATAAACGCCAGTCACGTATTATTTCAGAGTCCTTCCAACATATATCAAGGTGGTGAGATGGCCATAGATTCAAAGGGGAATTTATATATAGCCGATTTCCTCGGAAATGTGATAAAAAAAGTAACACCCGATGGCGTTGTCAGTGTGCTGGCAGGAAGCGGCATAAATGGCCATATTGATGGAAATGGTTCGACCGCTCAATTTTCTAACCCCACAGGAATAACAATCGACGCCGCAGGAAATCTTTATGTAACCGAGGCGGGCACTAATAATGATGTTAGAAAAATATTAATAGAATAAGCTGTGGGTTATCCTTGTCGCACCCTGCTGCATGGCTGGTTCTATACGGTCATTTGTGAACCATAACGGCGCCAATTCCTGTTATGCTGCACCCCGGAGCTTTCGCGGCCCGCTGAAAGTTTAACGACTTTAAAAAAAGGAAACCGGCGAGGCCAAAACCAATTTTTCAGCACGCTGGAAGTGATCTGCTTACCAGTCGGACAATTGAGCTATCAGTACGCTGTCCAGCCGCCGTCAGCAGTAATTACAGCGCCGTTAATAAAGTAAGCTTTTTCCGAAGCCAGGAACAATGCCAGTTCGGCGATGGCATCCGGGTTAGCGGCAGGCGGAACATTACCTGCGCCGGCATTCATCCTTTCGAAACCGAACGGGTTCGGCTCCATACCATGAGTGATGTTAGTGTTTATGCCGCCGGGTGCGATAGCATTGCAGCGGATGCCTTTCTGTGCGTAATCATAGCCGATATTTTTTGTAAGGCCCACAATGGCATGTTTCGATGTGGTATACGCGCATCCGGCCCTGCCGCCAAACAGTCCACCGACCGACGCTATATTGATAATGACGCCTGCATTCTTTTGCAGGAAGATTCTGATAGTGCTGCGGCAAGCATAAAAGGCCGCATTGACGTTAACGCCCATTACCCGTTGCCATAGTTCGTCTGTAACGTCTTCAACGGGGGTAAAGTTGTCCATAATCCCGGCATTGTTCACCAGTATATCAAGCGTACCGTAATTCTGCAAGGTAAAATCGAGTATTTGTTTTACGTCGTCTTCCCTCGATACGTCGGCAGCATAGCAAATAGCGGTGCCGCCATTGACCTTGATCGCTTTGGCAACGGCTTCGATATTCACCTGGTGCAGGTCAGCAAGAACGACGCTGGCGCCATGTTCGGCAAAAAGTGTGGCTATGGCTTTTCCTATGCCTGAGCCGGCTCCGGTTACAAGCGCTATTTTATTCGACAGGGTTTTCATTCGTTTTGTTATATAGTGGTTTATTGTGCGTTTCTATATTACTTTTTCGGTATTGGCGTAATGCAAAACATTTTTGATCAGGTCGTTAATGTGTTCTCTTTTTACCGCGTCGTAGCCCCGCCGCATGGCTTGTCGTTTTGTGGGATCTTTTTGCATCATCGCCGCCATTCTTATCAGGAAGCGGTCCCACCACGATAATTTTTTCATATCAACCTTGCCGGGCAGAAAGTATATCTCGCCGGACTTTGCCAGCCATCCGGGCAGATTCTGCTTAATGACTTGTTCTTGTTTAATCTTGTCGCCAGCCGCACCGCACACGATAAAAAGCAATATCTTTTTGTTCTTTAACAGCCTGGCATTCTTGAAAAGCCAATTTTTTACCAGCAATTTGCCCACGTAAACCGGACTTCCGATGATGATCGTATCACGGGTTTCTAATTGATCTATAAATTGCTTGTCCAGGTCATAAAGAGGCAAGTATAGCGCTTCGGCGATCCATTCGGCATATTGGGCGGTGGCGCCGTACTTGCCTTTATATATCACAATACCTTTCATCGTTAAAAAAATTTAATATCACATTACCAGGCTTCTGACATGGCCGGTCTCGCGTGTGGCTTCCCTGTCTTTACCAAGCACATGGTTTATATTATGAATGCCTGCTATCAACGCATCCGGATTAAAGGCTATACTATCAATGCCTGCTTCAACCAATATTCGGGTAAACTCAGCGGAATCACTTGGCGCCTGGCCGCATAATCCGACCTTTTTATGCAAATGTTTAGCCTTTTCGATCATCGAAACGATCAGTCTTTTACTGGCTTCGTTTTGCTCGTCGAACAATCCGGCTACCAGGGACGAATCGCGGTCGATGCCAAGCGTCAGTTGAGTCAGGTCGTTCGAGCCGATAGAAAAGCCGTCAAATATTGTTGCGAATTCTTCGGCCAGTACCACATTGCTTGGTATTTCGGCCATAACAAATATTTCCAGGCCATTTTTGCCTTGTTGCAGGCCAAATTCCTTCATCTGTGCAACCACCCGCCTGCCCTCTTCAACCGTGCGGCAGAACGGGATCATCAGCTTTACGTTAGTTAAACCCATTTCGTCGCGCACTACCTTCATGGCTTCGCATTCCAGCCTGAAACCTTCGCGGTAGCGGTCGTTATAGTACCTGGAGGCTCCGCGGAAGCCAATCATTGGATTTTGTTCCTTAGGCTCAAAATATTTACCACCGACAAGTCCCGCATACTCATTGGTCTTAAAATCACTCATGCGGACGATCACCTCTTTGGGGAAAAAAGCCGCTGCGATAGTAGCTACCCCCTGCGATAATTTGTCGATGAAATAATCGCCTTTTTGCCTATAACTTTTAGTCAGGTTAACTATTTCAAGGCGTTCGGCATCATCGGTTATCTTATCAAAATTTACCAGCGCTAACGGATGTACTTTCACATAATTGCTGATAATAAACTCCATGCGCATCAGCCCTACGCCATAATTCGGATATCGTGCCAGTTGAAAAGCCTGGTCCGGTTCGCCGATGATCAATTGCGGCTTTACGGCTTCAGGCAGGTCGATCTTGCTTACATCCGTTACAGTTTCCTTCCATACACATTTTCCGCGATACACTATGCCATTTTTCCCTTC
>JAFDZK010000232.1 GCA_018267005.1 Bacteroidota bacterium | reverse complement strand
CCTGCGTTGTAGTAAAGATCACTTTACCTTCCTGCTCATAACCATAATTCTGCTGAAAATTTTTTGCCGCCATGAATTCCAGCACGCGCGTATAAATCGAGCTCAGCCGAATGTTGCTGTCGACCTTAACAACCTGCTGGTAATACGCCCTTGTACCCTCGACATGCAGTTTTATTGTATCTGGACCATGGTAGGTGTCCTGTGCCAGCGCTGCAAATGGCAGGCACGAGATAACGCAAAAGAATAATAACCTCTTCATAACCGGTTTATATAAAGCTAATATAGCACCGGGAAACTGCTATTTGATCATTTCAAATTCAAAAATACACGGGTTAGTCAGTATGGGGGATAGGTTCATTTTCCTGAGGAACCGCTTCTTTTACGTATCGCCTGATAATTAGCCGTGTGCCGCCGTTGTTGCTTAGATAACTTCCAACCCAATTGATAAACACCACTACCTTATTACGAAACCCAAGTAATGAGATCAGGTGGACGAACATCCATACCAGCCAGGCAAAAAATCCCTGGAATTTTATTTTGCCCAGGTCGGCTACTGCTTTGTTACGGCCTATGGTAGCTAATGATCCCTTGTCGTTGTATTTGAACGGCTCAGCAGGTTCGCCCCTGATGATATGAATAATGTTTTTCCCTACGCTATCGCCCATCTGTATAGCTGTTTGTGCAACTCCCGGGTGCCCTTTAGGCGTCTCGGGCGTTATCATGGCGGCTACATCGCCTATCGCAAAAATGTTGGAATATCCTTTGACGCGGCAAATATTATCTACCATGATGCGATTACCTTTTACGATAAGTTCCTTGCTTATACCCTCGGGCACAACCCCCATTACGCCGGCCGACCATATCACATTTTTGGTCCGAATGGTTTTCCCGCCTTCAAAGCTGATGGTAGTTCCATCGTAATTTTGCACTTTCATGTTAAGCATCACTTCAACTCCCATTTTCTCCAGGAACCTTTTGGCCGCATTCGATGCCTCGTCCGAAAAGGGGCCTAATACCTTCGGCAGAAAATCAACGAGGTAAACCCTCATCTCCCTGGCATCCAGTTCGGGATAATCTTTGCAAAGTACATGGTTACGCAATTCAGCCAGCGCGCCTGCCAGCTCAACCCCGGTGGGACCGGCGCCCACGAGCACAAAATTCAAATAGGGTTCACGGTCTTCTTTTGTGTTTTGCAGCACTGCCTCCTCCAGGTTCTGCAGGATCAGGTAACGTAAGTTCAGCGCCTCAGGGATCGACTTCATCGGCATGGCATTGTGCTCGATGTCTTTATTACCAAAGAAATTGGTAGTCGAACCCGTGGCAATCACCAGGTAATCATAGTGCCTGTCGCCTATGGTCGTATGTACAACCTGGGCTTCCGGGTCGACGCCTGTCACTTCAGCTATCCTGAAACGGAAATTCTTTTGGTTGTCAAAATTCTTTCGCAGCGAAAATGCAATGGATTCGGCTTCGAGGCTTCCTGTGGCGACCTGGTACAGCAGTGGCTGAAAGGTATGGTAGTTGTGCTTGTCGAGCATCAGCACGTCGACCGGTTTGTTGGCCAAAGCTTTGGCAACCTGGAGCCCGCCAAAACCGCCGCCGACGATAATAACTTGTGGATATTTGGATGTGTTAGTCAATTCCATGGCTAAATGTTTTATACCCTATCAGTATAACAAAAAAGGCTCCAAATGTTGTTTGGAGCCTTCAATAAAACATTTAAATGACTTTATTTGAGATCTTTCTTGCCGAAGTCGATGATAACCGGCGTAGCGATACAGATGGATGAATATGTGCCGAAGCAAACACCCACCAGCAGGGCGAAAGAGAAGCCGCGGATCACGTCGCCGCCGAAGATAAACAGTACGATCAGCACGAATAACACTGTCAATGCCGTAATAATCGTACGGCTTAAAGTCTTATTGATAGCATGGTTGATCACTTCCTTCGGATCATCGGTTTTGGCATGGTGCAGGTTCAGGAATTCGCGGATACGGTCGAATACTACGACTGTATCGTTGATCGAGTAACCGATAACCGTCAATATCGCTGCGATGAACGACTGGTCGATATCCAGGAATGGTATCACGTTCTTGAATATAGAGAAGAACGATAGTACCATTAGGGCATCGTGAGCCGTCGCTATCATCGCACCCAGGCTGAACTGCCACTTGCGGAAACGGATGAGGATGTAAGATGAAATAATGATAATAGCGATCAATACCGTCCAGAAGGCCGATTGCTTTAATCCTTCGGCAATAGTTGCCTTTACTTTCTGATATTTTACAATATTCTTGTCTACGATTTTTGTCGCCGGGTTTTTGCTTAATGCATCGATAAGCGTTTGTCTTACCTCAGCATCAGCGGCCGTTGAGTTATCCTCGATCTTATACTTGGTGGTGATACTTATCTCATTCGAATTCTGACCTCCGCCGAGCAGGCTGAAGGTTTTTACCTCGCTTGCACCTAAAACCGGATCTATCATATGATGGACATCCTGCGTGGTAACACTGGAGTTTTCGAAGTGTACGATATAATTACGACCGCCGACGAAATCAACCCCGTAATTGAAGCCCTGTGTAAACATGCTTACAATACCCAGCGCAATAAAGCTGCTCGAGAATATGTAGAACCATTTACGATTTTTAACGAAGGCATAATTGGCATTCTTAAACGTGTGTGAGCTCCAGGGGTTTGAGAATTTGATGTCCCAGCCTTTGGTAACCATCCATTCAAAAATAAGCCTTGATATCAGCAATGAACAGAATAGCGAAGTTACGATACCGATCATCAATACAACGGCAAAACCCTTGATCGGGCCGCTTCCGAAGGTAAACAGGATAAGACCGGTTATGAAAGTACTGATGTTGGAGTCGAGAATGGACGAAAGTGCGTGTTTAAAACCATCGGCGACTGCAAGCTTGACAGATTTGCCGATGGCCAGCTCTTCCCGCACACGCTCATAGATGAGCACGTTCGCGTCGACCGCTATACCGAGTGTCAGCACGATACCGGCTACACCGGGCACGGTCAATACCGCATTAAGTCCGGTGAGCACGCCCATCAGGAAAAACACGTTGACGAGTACCGCTACTACGGCCACAGTTCCTGCGCGGTTATAGTAAGCGATCATGAAGACCAACACTACCAAAAAGCCGATCACCGATGACAGTAAGCTGTCTTTAATTGCCTGCTGACCCAGCGAGGCGCCCACTGTAGCTTCGTCTACGATCACGGCTGGTGCGGGTAAACGTCCTGCTTTAAGTACGTTGGCCAGGTCCTGGGTATCTTCCTGGTCAAAATTTCCCGATATAGATGATACACCACCGGATATTTCATTTTCAACGCCCGGGGCTGAATAAACATTATCGTCGAGTACGATAGCTATCGCTGCATGAGTTGGAGCAGCTTCGGCAGTAACCTGGCGCCATTTTTCGGCACCCTGCGAGTTCATGGTCATGCTTACCTGCCATCCGCCCTTAACCGGATCGACCTCGCTGCGGGCATCGGTTACTACATCGCCCGTAAGCACAGGTCCGTTTTGAGCGCCGGACAATTTCATAGCGTACAGGTCGAATATCTTGGTGTCTTTCCTTGGTTTTACTCCCCAAAGGAATTTCATATTCTGCGGTATGGTTGCTTTTACAGCCGGGCTTCTAAAGTAGGCATTGATCTTTGCGGTATCTTTCGAACTGGCTCCGCCGACAATCGGGCCCGGCGCTAACTGTTGCTGGCCGTTGGCATCACGATAAGCGGACAGCTGCAACAACGAAAATAACGGGTTTTCGGCTCTCATTTGGGCGTTGCCGGCCAAACCGCTAGTGTCCTTGCCTGCATTTTTAAGTTTATTCAGTAACGACAGAGCAGCTTTTTTAGCGGTGTCTTCATTTTTTGCGGCGTTGGCCTTGCCTGCGGTTGGGTTTGCCTTGTTCGTTAAAGCTGCCAGAGCAGGTTTTTTAGTTGTATCCTTTTTTGCTGAAGCAGTGTCGTTTCCATTCTTAGCGTTAGCCGCTAACAAAGTATTTATGCCTGACAGTATGGGATAAGCTTCGGCATTGTCATAAGTCTTGTAAAATTCCAGTTTGGAAGTGGCCTGTAAAAGTCTGCGTACGCGGTCGGGCTCCTTTATGCCCGGCAGCTCGATCAGGATCTGGTTCTTGTCCTTCAGCAACTGAACGTTAGGCTGGGTTACGCCAAACTGGTCGATACGCGTATTGATAACGGTATACGTTTGCTTTACGGCAACATCAGCCTGGTCCTTCAGGTAAGCTTCCACCTCGGCGTTGGAGGCATTATATTTCAGGTGTTCCTGGTTGTCTTTCGTCGAAAAGAGTGCGGCAAGCTTGCCATTAGGATTCAGCTTCTCATATTCGTTTACAAACAGGGTAATGTAATCGCTTTGGCTGGTGCGGGCGTCGATGTCGGCTTTGTTCAGCGCCTGGTTAAAGATTACGTCGGGATTATTATTGGCCAGAGCCTTTACCAGGTCGCGTAATGAAACCTGCATAGTTACGCTCATACCGCCCTGTAAGTCAAGGCCTAAAGCCAGCTCGTGGTTAAGGCAATATTGATAGCTATGTCCCAATAAAGGATAAACCGGCTTGGTTTCTATCGAATCCAGGTATTCTGTTTCCTTAGCGGCATTTCCGTGTGCAAACGCTGTCGCGTCATCCTTAACCTTGCGTACCACCCACGTGAATGACAGCTGGTAGAGACATACCACCGCGAGCAGAATAGCAAAAAATTTAACAACCCCTTTACCTTGCATTGTAAATTATAATATGTAATGAATCAGTTTATAAGCTTTTAAACAAGTCGGCAAATCTAATAAAATTTTAGAAGCATAAAATTTAATGTTGAAACAATTTGAGGCCGCTGCTGTTAGGGCCGCTCGAGTGTTATGAACGAATAGGGAATGGGATTTCGTTCGTCGGCATCATGATCTTCACGATGCTTTTGAACCCATTCGGCATAGTTTATTTTAGGGAAGAACGTATCTGCATCAAAAGCCTTGTGAATAATTGTCAGGTAAATACGATCGGTTTTTGACATAGCCTGTTTGTATATCTCCGCCCCGCCGCCAATGAATACTTCATCTTCGCCGGCGCACAGGGCCAATCCTTCATCTATCGATTTAACCACTTCGCAACCCGGAATGGATATGTCCTGCCGGGTAACCACAATGTTCCGTCGTTTTGGGAGCGGTTTGCCCATTGAGTCAAAAGTCTTCCGGCCCATAATGATGCTTTTGCCCGAAGTAATTTCTTTAAAATGCTTCAGATCGGCGGGCATGTGCCAGAGCAGTTGGTTATTCTTGCCGATGGCGTTGTTCTCGCCGATGGCGACTATAGCAGAAACTATCATACGTTTAATTAGTCTTTCCTTAATCCACGATCTGATATAATCAATATCGGCTTCCCCTTTGCTCGCAGTTATCGTCAGCTCATACTTTTCAAGATCTGATGCCAAGATATCCAAATCAAACTCAAGCAAGAAAAACCGTAAGAGAAAATAAGAAATTCGTTTGTTGCCGTCTATAAAAGGATGATTAATAATGAGGCTTTCAAAAATCGCTGCTGCTTTATCTTCCGGGTTTGGATAAAGCTCAATCTGATCGAAAGTCATATATGGACGGGCTATAGCGGCTTTAAGTCCATCCATGTTTCGTACCCCTTTGCTTCCCCCGAAATTGTCAATCAGTTCACTGTGGATCGTAATGATTTCTTTGAAATCGATCATTCAGCAAGCTTCTTGAGCAGTTCACGGTCCTCGGTCATAATCCGCCTGATATTTAGTTCCCGGCGGCTATTGCTAGAAGTCCCGGATTTGATGTCATGTAGTAAGTCTAATACACTCTGCAAGGAATTCTCAGGAATCTCCTCAAGCAGTTTGTCTATTTCAGCTTTAATTTGAGTTGCCGTCATATACAAATATACAAATGCCAATGGAGAACTAAACAGCTACTACTCCCTTAATATGCGGCCATGGATCATAGTTTTCCAGCGTGAAGTCTTCATATTTAAACTGGAATATATCCTTTACGTCAGGGTTGATCTTCATCGTGGGCAGCGGCCTGGGCTCGCGGCTTAATTGCAGGCGGGCCTGTTCGATATGGTTATTGTACAGGTGTGCGTCGCCAAATGTATGAACAAAGTCGCCGTACTCCAGGTCGCATACCTGGGCCATCATCATGGTGAGCAGTGCGTAGGAGGCAATATTAAAAGGCACGCCAAGGAAAATATCCGCGCTACGTTGGTACAACTGGCAGGATAACTTGCCATCGGCCACGTAAAATTGGAAAAGCGTATGGCAGGGTGGAAGCGCCATATGTTCCACATCGGCTACGTTCCAGGCGGAAACGATCAGCCGGCGCGAGTCAGGCTTCTTTTTGATCATATCGATCAACTGGCTTATTTGGTCGATATGCCCGCCGCCGGGAGTAGGCCACGAACGCCACTGATGACCGTATACCGGGCCCAGGTTACCCTGTTCATCTGCCCATTCGTCCCATATACGCACTCCGTTTTCCTTCAGGTAGGCTATATTGGTATCACCCTTCAGGAACCATATCAGCTCGTGTATGATCGATCTCAAATGCAGCTTTTTGGTTGTTACCAGCGGAAATCCGTCCTGCAAATTAAACCGCATCTGGTAGCCGAATATGCTGATGGTTCCGGTGCCCGTACGGTCGTGTTTCTGCGTGCCGTCTTCCAGCACATGCCGCATCAGGTCGAGATATTGTTTCATGTTGTTAACTGATTGGTTTGATCAAGTTGAGTAAGTTGAATCAATGGATGGATGTTAATTAACCTTACAACGTTTCAACATTACAACCTTGCAACGTTTCAAAATACAAATAAAAATAATCTATTTTTGGTATCCTACGGATGTTCAAAAATACATCCGGTGTTAATCAATCTGATGATCGTATTTCCTAACGCCAAGATCAACATCGGTATCAATATCGTCTCGCGCAGACCCGATGGCTACCACAACATCGAAACGATATTTTATCCCATCCGCATAGTTGACGCCCTCGAAGCTTTGCCGGGCGATGAACTGGCTTTTCACTCATCGGGTTTGGGCATACCGGGCAGGGTGGAGGATAACCTTTGCATCAGGGGATACCATTTGATGGCAAAAGATCATCCGCTGCCTCCGTTGAATATTTTCCTGTACAAACATATACCGATAGGCGCCGGCTTAGGCGGCGGCTCGTCTGATGCCGCTTTTTTTATCAGGTTGGTGAATGACTTGTTTGGTTTAGGGTTGAGCACTGAACAGATGCAGGCTTATGCCAGGCAATTGGGTGCCGACTGCGCATTTTTTATCGAAGGTAAACCGGTATTCGCTTTTGAAAAGGGGGATAAATTCGAGCCGATAGATCTTGACCTTTCCAAATACCACCTTGTACTCGCTATGCCGCGTGCACACGTTTCAACACCCGAGGCATACCGGGGCGTAAAAGCGGTGCAGCCACAGCATTC